>JACMLK010000234.1 GCA_014379665.1 Saprospiraceae bacterium
GCTGTTACAGTAAATGGCGCAGTCCCACCGGAAACCTCTATAGTCACTTCGGCGTTTCCAAGTTGACAAATATCATCTGTCTGGCAGGAAAAAGCCATAATCAAAGGATTTACAGTTAATATGGCCGCATCAGAAGTGTCACTGCCATTGATATTAGTGTAAATAGCCCTGTAGAGATATCCACTTACACTTACTTCAGGATTTGAAAGTTTAAGCGTATCCGTATTAAAATCACTGTATATACCTCCATCTGTAGTTCCATCAATATTGTCGAAGCCTGCACCGTCATTTCGTTGCCATTGTACTGCAGGCATTGGTTCTCCACTCGCAGATGAAATAAATACTGCATCATCACTGTAACAGACAGTGACATCATCAGGCTGCGTAACCACCGAAGGTATAGGGGCGGCTTCTCCTATATAAAACTCGGAGAATGTAGTAATTCCGAGTGCCTCAGTTGAATTAGGCGTGCGTGTACCATTAGTAGTAGTTGACCATGTTGAGCCATCAAACTTTCGTATGACAAGCAAAGCTGTATTAGGTGTCCCTATCTTATCACTGTTAACAAATGTAAATTCAGGGCTATAGGATGTAAAACCCGTAACCCCGATATTGTCGACTTTCCACTTTCGATTAATATATTTTGTTTGACTTAATCCGGATGCTACAGGTGGAGGTCCTGTGAGTGCAAGGGTCGAAGCATCCAGAAAGCCAGTCCCTGCAACAGCGCCCTCAAAATCAATCGAAGCTGGCGCATAATTGCCTGAATCACCTATGGGCAATGAAAAATTGACGACAGTGCCAGAAGGTACATGTCGTCTCAGATTACCAAAAATATATTTTCCTGTGCCTGCACCAGTAATAATTCCGGCATTGCCGGGAAATCCAACGGTCAATCTATTGTTTGCCGTAGTTATTTTCCCGTTTGTAAATGTAAGTTTTCCGGAAATACCTGAATTGCCAGGTAAACCTGATCCTGCGTTGTTGTCCAGTGTAAAGTTGTTGAATGCTGCCTCGGATGGCATGTTTTGAACAGTTGTACCATTAAATATGACTGTTCCTCCGTATGTTTTTGTGGCTCGGGTGTCGAGTAAATAAGCCTGAGTACGTAGTCTGCCGTTATGTACCAATTTGGAACCCGGTTTCAATACCAGGTTATAACATCCCATTTCCACCGTACCGCCATATTTGGTGATCATAGCGAATCCGGAGTTTATGGTTATTGATCCGCACTGTAATGTTGCAAAACTATTGAAATTCAGCAAAGAATGAAAATTAAGCAACGAATCCGTTTCTTCTCCGCCCCCACCAGCAGGTTCTTTAATGGTTAAAGAATTAGTCAATATATCTATTATGGGAGCCTGAGCCTTTACACTGCCGGCGAAAACCAAACAACACCAAATTATCTTAATCACCAGCATTTTAGACTTCCAGTTACCATTTCCAAAGAATGTCTGATTTTGACGTATAAACATGATGGAATTTAAATTTCCGTTGGCATTCGAAATACGCGTTTCATTACTATGTAATAATAATTTCAGGCATAAAAAATGGCAGATTGTATATATGTACTTATAAATTCTCAAATTAAAATGTGCTACTTTATTAAAATAAAAACGAAAATCATTATCACACCAATAATGTCATGAATGGGTAACTCGGATTCCCGGATACCTATGACCTGATTTTTAATAATAAAAGAATAAGTTATTTTCTAATAGATCCGTACACTCAGCAAGCATAGTGCTTCCTGATCTCAGATAAATTTTTACCGGATGTGTTTCCTGAAAAATTGTTTTGAAATGTTGAAACTATTTGTCCAATGAAAATTGGTAAGGATTTGTAACTTAATTTTTATGGTGCAAAGATGCCTGGTTTGGGAAGTTTTCTTATTACATAATTAAATATCATTGTTGTATAATTACAACCAATAAGTCATATATAAAATATTCTTAACATGTTGTAATAAACGGATAGTCATGAATTCTAAATTTATCTAATTGTATAAACTGTATAAGATCATGTAGTTTGCACAAACAATCATAGCTTTAATCCGGTTTATAACTCACCCTTCTTTTAGAATATTCCTACTGATCACAAGTTTCTGTATTTCTGATGTCCCTTCGCCAATGGTGCAAAGCTTGGAATCACGGAAAAACTTCTCTACCGGGAAGTCTTTGGTATATCCATAACCGCCGAAGATCTGAACGGCATCCGTGGCTATCTGTACACAGATCTCTGAAGCGTAATATTTGGCCATAGCAGATAAAGTAGTTACCGGCTGATGGGTATTTTTAAGGTGAGCTGCTTTTCTTATAAGCAGTTCTGCAGCCTGAATTTTAGTAGCCATATCTGCCAGTTTAAAAGCAATGGCCTGAAAATTGGCAATCGGCTGACCGAACTGTTCACGTTCTTTTGCATATTTTACTGATGCTTCGTAAGCACCTTTGGCAATACCGAGCGCTAATGCTGCTATGCTGATTCGACCCCCGTCCAGTACCTTCATTGATTGAATGAAACCTTCACCTATTTTGCCTAATACCTGAGTTTTATGAACTCTGCAATTGTCAAAAATCATTTCAGCTGTTTCAGAAGCCCGCATGCCCAGTTTGTTCTCTTTTTTCCCTCCGGTAAAACCCGGTGTGCCTCTCTCTACTACGAAAGTGGTGATGCCCCTGCTGTCCAGCAAATCACCTGTTCTGGCCAGCACTACTGCTACGTCACCGGATATACCATGAGTGATCCAGTTTTTTGAACCATTAATCACCCAATAATCACCATCTTTGACGGCCACACATTTCATCCTCATGGCATCCGAACCTGTATTGGCCTCAGTAAGGCCCCAGGCACCAATCCATTGTCCCGAAGCAAGTTTTGGAAGATATTTCTGCTTCTGCTCTTCATTGCCAAAAGCCATGATATGACCTGTACAAAGGCTGTTGTGGGCAGCCACACTCAATCCAACCGAACCACAAACTTTTGCAATTTCAACGATGATACTGACATATTCCTGGTAACCAAGACCTGAACCGCCATATTCCTCAGGAACCAAAGCACCTAAAAATCCCAATTCACCCATTGCCCTCATGGTGTCCACTGGAAAATACTGGACTTCATCCCACTCCATCACATGAGGTAATATATGTTGAGTTGCAAATGACTTTGCTGACTCTTCAATCATCCTTAGATTATCGATAGTATCGGTATGCATCAAAATGAGTTTAGTTACCTTAAAACGAAGATCAAAGGTAATTGTTTTATTGTTGTGTCAATAATATTTTGACGAAATAAAAGAAGGTCTAGTGCTCTGTCCAGATAAAAAGTTAAATTATAATGACAGTTATTTTTTTTAAAGATCAAGGCAACTAAGCGATCTTTTACAACAGTAAAAGTAGATGCCCACCAGTGGCATCTAAGCGCAGTTGCCGCTAGCGGGTGGGCAGCCACAGACATAACATTAGCTATGGCGAGTATTTTTAACGCAGATATTTGAAAAAAGAACAACATTTCATTAAGTTCTTTATCTGGATAGAGCACTAATCACAATGAATGTTACAATTTAGAGTATTTTTGTGAAAAGAAAATTTCTAATGACTTCGAAAATAAAATAAAGATAACCAAACCAAAAGGATGATCAAACAGATCGAAATCAAGGTATTTCCTGACAAAGTCAATGATCAGGTTTATATTAATTCGCTGATCAAAAATCAGTTAAAAGACGAATTCGATCAGGTAAAATCTATCATACTAACCCGTAAATCTATAGATTCACGCGGGAAAAGGCCATGGTACTTACTACGTTATGATATTTATCTTGTTGAAACATTTATCAAACCCCAAATTATTTCCTTGGGGTTTAAAGATGTCAGAGACAAACCGCACATCATCATTGTTGGAGCCGGACCTGCCGGATATTTTGCTGCTCTGGAATGTCTGGAATCAGGTCTTAAGCCTATCGTTCTTGACCGGGGTAAGGATGTGCGCGACAGAAGAAAAGACCTGAAAGCCATACAACAGGAAGGTATAGTTAATCCTGACTCGAATTATTGTTTTGGGGAAGGTGGTGCAGGCACCTACAGCGACGGGAAATTGTATACCAGATCACACAAAAGAGGAAAAATAGATAAAGTACTACATCTTCTTGTAGAACATGGCGCCGAAACTGATATTCTTACAGATGCACATCCACACATTGGTTCTAATAAATTGCCGGTCATCATTGCCGCCATCAGAACAACCATCCAAAAATATGGCGGTGAAGTACATTTCAATAAAAAAGTGACCGATTTATTGCTTGAAAATAAAAAATTAATGGGTGTACGTTGCGAAGGTTCATCTTACATGGGAGAAGCTGTTGTTTTGGCCACAGGTCATTCAGCCAGAGATATTTATCAATTGCTATATGATAAAAATATCAGCATTGAAGCCAAACCATTTGCTTTGGGATTGAGAATAGAACACTCACAAGCTTATATTGATCAGACACAATATCATCAGGCTGAAAGAGAAGAAAATCTTCCGGCCAGCAGTTATAGTGTGGTCACCCAGGTCGAAGGAAAAGGTGTTTTTTCATTTTGTATGTGTCCGGGCGGACTTGTAGTCCCTGCAGCCACTGCTCCGGGAGAGATAGTGGTCAACGGGATGTCGCTGAGCCGTAGAGACAGTCCTTTTGCCAATTCAGGTCTTGTAACTTCCATAGAATTGGACGAACTTGAAAAACATGGTTATTCTGGTATTTTTGCTGCTATGAATTTTCAATCTGATATTGAAAAAAGTATGTTTGAAGCCGGTGATGGCAGCCAGAAAGCTCCCGCCCAAAGGGTTGAAGATTTTGTCAATGGGGTCGTGTCTCCTGATTTAAATGATACTTCATACATACCAGGGTTAATATCTTCACCACTTCATAAGGTTTTGCCTTTATTCGTATATAAAAGACTCAGAAAAGGTTTGATAGATATCAATAAGAAAATGAGGGGATATCTTACAAACAATGCAAATATAATAGGAGTAGAAAGTCGTACATCTGCACCTGTCAGAATACCCCGTCATCCTGACACTTTATGTCATCCTGAAGTAGAAGGACTTTATCCCTGTGGTGAGGGTGCTGGCTATGCAGGTGGAATCATCTCTGCAGCGATGGATGGACAAAATGTGATTAAAGCAGTTAAAAAGTGGATTGAATGTAAAAAAGAGCCCGTTTGTGAGGAGTAAAAAACTTACTTTTGCAACATGAAGGATATCGCAGATCTGTTAGGAAGGATATTAATAGCTTTTTTATTTATGTATGAAGCGTTGGATGCTTTTGTTTTTTTCGACAAAACCAAAGCAACTATGACTGCCTATGGTTTGACATGGCAACAGGATTTGCTTCTGGGTACCATTATTTTCGCACTTCTTTTAGGTGGCATATTGGTATTAATTGGATATTATGCCAATATAGGGGCTATGTTGCTTCTCTGCTACTGGTTACCTTTCACTGTGATCGTGTACTCATTCTGGGATGATCCACAGGAGTATCAAAGACTCCACGCGCTCTACTTTATGCGCAATCTGGCTATGTGTGGTGGTCTCCTGTTACTTATGGCTAATGGTGCCGGAAAATATAGCGTCAAAAGATTAATTTATATTATGAGATTACCGCAGTGATCAATGCTTCACCACATTACTCTTATAAATAAAGATGAGCATTAAAAAAATTATAATCAGTAAAGCAGCAACATTTACCGCCAGGCGTATCTCTGCATGGAGTAAAAGAGCGGTGAAGGATCAAAATAAAATTTTACTTTCATTGGTTTCTACAGCGGCTGATACCCAATTTGGACAAGATCATCATTTTTCAAAAATTACGAATTACGAAGAATTTAAAGCGGCAATTCCGATAAGAGATTATGAAGATTTAAAACCATATATTGATAAAATAATAGATGGTGGTGCAGATATTCTATGGCCCGGAAAGCCAAAATATTTTGCTAAAACTTCGGGTACTACCAGTGGTATAAAATATATACCCATTACTCCTGACAGCATACCAAACCATATAGCTACTGCCAGAAATGCCATGTTAAATTATATTCATCA
>JACMLK010000235.1 GCA_014379665.1 Saprospiraceae bacterium
GCCAGCAATGATATGGCGTGTGTATACTTTCTTCCGATTTTCCTGGCTATTGATGGCAAAGCAAAAGCATAAATTGCAGAAACCAGATTATAAATACCAAAAATGACCCCTACTTTGTTTCCGGCAAGCTGGTATTCAGGAGAGGTGGTATCATTGGCCGCCAATCCATATATGTGTTCGGCTATGGCAGGGGTACTGTATACCCACATGCCAAAAAGTGCAAACCAGGAGCAAAATTGAACCAGCCCCAATTGTTTCATCGTGTCAGGCATTTTCACAAAATCTTTCATGATTTGTGTTAACGCACCCGAAGAATGATTCAATTCATCTTCTCCTTCCGCATCATCAAATTGTGCCAATTCATCAGGCGAATATTCACTGGTAGTTGCAACTGTCCAGATGATCGCTCCCAATAGTATGATTGCTCCAAAAATAAAAGAATATATGACATTATCGGGTACACCTCCATCAACTGTCTGTGTACTGATTCCAAACCAATCTCCCAATATAGTGGGCAACCATGAACCAACTACCGCACCTAAACCTATCAAAACAGTCTGAATGGCAAATCCTGCAGTCCTCTGATCAGTAGAAAGTTTATCGGCTACCAATGCCCTGAATGGCTCCATGGCTATATTAAACGAAGCATCCATGATCATCAGCATCCCTGCTCCCACCCATAAAGCAGGCAAAATAGTTGTGAAAAGACCGGCGTTGGGCATCAGCATAAGCCCGATGGAAGCCAAAATCGCACCGGCTAAAAAATATGGTTTTCGTCTGCCCATACTGGTCCAGGTTCGATCACTGTAATGGCCGATCAGCGGTTGAACAAGCATTCCTGTTATAGGGGCCACAAGCCAAAACCAACCCAACTGGTGTGTGTCTGCTCCAAGTGTCTGAAGTATTCTGCTTGCATTGGCGTTTTGTAATGCAAAACCTGCCTGAATACCTAAAAACCCTATACTCATATTCCAGATTGCACTGGTAGGTAACAATGGCTTCTTCATATGTGATGATTTAAATATTTAATTAATGAAACTATATTAAAACCAAATACTCCCATGGACCCAGACTGATTTCATCACCAGGTGCATATTTATGCATCACATCACTGAAAAGATCTTTTCCTTCTATCACCATATCTGACTTTTTTATTTGTTGGTGTTTGCTAAGATTTATAATGACAGTGACTTTCTGTCCTTTTTTCTGTCTTGTGAAAGCATATATATTAGTATCTTTCAATATTCTTACTGATTCACCTCCATAACTTCCATGCCACAATGCTGCATTTTCATGACGTAAATTGTTCATTTTTTTATAAAAATCATCATAGGCATAATCTTTAAATCCTATGGTATCTTTTTCAAAAAATTCGAGTCTTTTTGGCATTGGTTCTTCCTGACCACTATACGTAAGTGGAAAACCATCTATGGTATTGACAAGTACAGCAAAAGCTTTATGTGCCTCACCCATTCTTTCTATTTCAGAACCCGACCATGAATTTTCATCATGGTTGGATGTGAAAAGGAGGAATGAACCTTTCTTCGTTTTTGGTTTTTCATTGGTCATCCATTCATCGATGGCACCGGCATTTTTCTTACCTTTGGCTATATCATTGAGCGTATGATGTAATGTCCATCCATAGATACTATGAAAACAGTCCTGATTCAGGTGGTCGTGGACTTCCGATTCCGCCAAAAGAAATAATTCAGGTTTTTCTGCTCTTAACACAGGAACAGTTTCTTTCCAGAAATCCAAAGGTACCAGTAAAGCCATATCATGTCTGAACCCATCCACATCATATTCCCTGACCCAGTACATCATATCCTGAACCATCTCTTTTCTCATTTCAGGATTGTCATAATTCAGATCGGCGACATCAGTCCATCCCATGGATGCCCCATGTTCGTTCAGCGGATCTATGATATTTCCTGATGAATCTTTGGTGTAATAATCCGGATGATCTTTGATCCAAACATGATCCCAACCGGTGTGGTTAGGAACCCAATCCAGTATGATTTTCATACCCAATTTATGGGCATCCTGAATGATTAATTTGAATTCTTCCGGTGTCCCAAATTTGCGGTTGGTATTTCTAAAGTCTGATACGGCATAATAGCTTCCCAAAGTGCCTTTCTTTTTGGTATCACTTATGGGATATACAGGCATAAACCACAGCATGTCAACCCCCATCTCCTTCAGCCTTGGCAGATGTTTTCTGAAGGCATTAAAGGTTCCTTCATCCGTGTATTGACGAATATTGACTTCATAAATATTGACACTTTTAGCCCATTCAGGGAGTTCGAACGGGGACTGTTCACTTTGCTCCATTTCTTTATTTTGGTTAGGGGATTTACACGATAAAAACAACATGCCTGCACTGAAAAATGCGATGTTGAATATTATCAATCTCATGAGTATTTTAATTTTGGATAAATCTAAAACAATTTTTGAAAGTGAATTATAAAAGATTAAAAAATAATTTGTCTGAGTGACAATCAGTGTTTATTACTTGGATGTTTGGAATTTCATCTTTAAGAAAAATGTTTCAGAAATATCACTTCCTTCTCTGTCAAAAATCTGCTCCATCCTCGTGTCAGATCTTTTTTGGTGAGTCCTGCAAAATAAGTCCGGTCAAGTTTTGTTACCTGATATCCGAGTAGTTTAAATACTTCATTGATAATATGGTCATCGCCGTTGTGTATTTCTATACCCAATGCATCATGACCGAGATCGCGGATGTGGTCAATGCCCACAACTTTTACGGTTTTGCCATTTAACTCAACGCCATCTTTCATTTTCTGCATATCAGAAGTTGAAATTTCCTGCTGTAATGAAACCTGATATACTTTTTTACATTTATGATCAGGGGAATTAAATTTTTCCAATACCTGAGTATCATTGGTGAGTACCATCAATCCGGCAGAAGACTCCAAAAGTTGATCAATTGGAAATACCGTTACATCTGTTTTTTTCTTTATCAGCGCCATTACATCAGGTTTTGTCATTTCTGTTGAATGGATTAGAGGCATATTTTTTGGCTTATTGAGCAAAAGATAAACTTTTTTTTCTTCAATTACAATTTGCTTTCCTTTATAGCTGACGTTGTCGTGTTCTTTTAGCTCATAAAAAGGATTGGTTTCTACTTCTTCATTTACCTTTATCTCACCGGATTTAATTATTTCAATGGCTTTTCTCCTGTTGCAAACCCCGCAGTGTGCTATATATTTATTTAGTCGTAAAACAGGAATGGATTCCATACCGGAAATTTTAAGTTTTGCTGTTCATTAGAACGGAATATCCAGATCGTCCACATCTTTAACAGGATTTGCAGGAGCGTCTCCATTCATTTTGGAAGGTCTCGTGATGATGCCTCCGCTACCAAAAGGATTGACATTAAACACATCATTGAGATCATTGCTGAAACCTCCTTCACCCGGATCTTCAAATTTAACAAAATGAGGCACAAATCTAAGATTGATGGTTCCAAGACCACCATTTCGATGTTTAGCAATGATAATTTCGGTCAGATCATTTGGAGTATCCAGATCTCCGTCACCCACACCATAGTAGCCAGGACGATATATGAAACTGACAATATCCGCATCCTGCTCTATCGCTCCGGACTCTCTTAAATCTGAGAGTTGAGGTCTCTTTTCGCCACCTCTGCTCTCTACCGCTCTTGAAAGTTGAGAAAGTGCTATGACGGGTACATGCAATTCCTTAGCCAGACCTTTCAGTGCTCTTGATATGGAAGAAATTTCCTGTTCACGATTACCTCTTTTATCATTGGGAGCACCTGCCATCAACTGGAGGTAATCTATTACGATCATACTAACGTTATGATTTTGTTTCAGTCGCCTGCACTTGGCCCGCAATTCAAAAATATTAATACCCGGTGTATCATCAATAAAAATAGGCATTTGAGAAAGTTTATCTACTGCTGCGTGCAGTTTTCTCCATTCAAAATCTTCAAGTTGTCCATTGCGCAGCTTACTGGAATTGATTTCTGCTTCCATAGATATTAATCTTTGTACCAACTGGAATATATGGTTGATAAGTAAATTTATCATTCATACTCTCATGAAAATCAATATTATTTTTTTTTTTTGTATCAATAGAAATAGTATCAATACAAATTGGTTGTTTTGTTTCCTCTCCATGTACTTTCGGACTATAAACAGCAGCATTAGCCGCGAGTGCAGAACCCGCTGATTCA
>JACMLK010000236.1 GCA_014379665.1 Saprospiraceae bacterium
GAAGTGGTGGAATTGGTAGACACGCTGGACTCAAAATCCAGTGCTAGCAATAGTGTGAGGGTTCGAGTCCCTCCTTCGGTACATTGAAAACCTGATCATCGGTGGATGTTCAGGTTTTTTTATGGTGTGTCGGTATTATACTATATGAACCGACCAAAAGCATTTTAAACATAATCTATATTTTATGGTTAACCAAGGGTTGAGCGTTATGTGATCAATCATTTCAGAGGTGGAAGCAGAAAATTATGATGTCATTATTGTCGGGGCAGGTCCTATCGGATTGGCTTGTGGAATCGAAGCTCAAAAGGCAGGTCTGACTTATGTCATCATTGATAAGGGGTGTCTTGTCAATTCGATTTATCATTACCCGCTGAATATGACGTTTTTTTCTACATCCGAGAAGCTTGAAATCGGTGGTGTACCTTTTATATCTCATCAACCCAAACCCAACAGACAGGAAGCACTTGAATATTACAGACGGGTATGTATGAGCTGGAATCTGCATGTAAAACTCTATGAAAAAGTACTAAAATTAGGGCTTGCTGATGATGGACATGAACTTACCACTGAAAAGGGATATTACAAGGGCAAAGCCCTTATCCTCGCACTTGGGTTTTATGATCTGCCTTACCTGCTTCATATACCGGGTGAAGACCTGCCAAAAGTAAGACATTATTATGATGAGCCACATCCGTATTTTGGCCAGCATATCATTGTGGTAGGGGCAGCCAATTCTGCTGTGGATGTAGCATTGGAGACATGGCGCAAAGGTGCGTATGTGACCATGGTCATTAGAGAAGACGAGATCAGAGATAGTGTCAAATACTGGGTCAGACCTGATATCATTAACCGGATAGCCGAAGGTTCGATAAAAGTTTTCTTCGGATCTTCACTCAAAAGTATAAAGCCGACCACAGTTGAGATACAAACGCTGGAAGGTGAGGTAGAGTTGAAAAATGATTTCGTGCTTGCCATGACCGGATATCAGCCACCTTTTGAATTTATGAAGTCAGCAGGGATTCAATTTAATGATGATGAATATACTACCCCGATCTATGATGAACATACGATGGAAAGCACTGTGAAAGATCTGTATCTTGCCGGGGTACTGTGCGGTGGTTTAAAAACCAATAAGTGGTTTATAGAAAATTCACGGGTCCATGCCGCATTAATCATTGAGGCTATCATGGCCAAAAAATCAACTTAGTTTTGGGTGCAATTATGACGTTTAATCAGAATGACAGGGCATCGAAGCAGCATATGTCAGGCCAGACCCTCCGATCATGGCAAAGCCATGGTTACACTAAGACGTAGGCTAAGCCTACGCCCAGCGAGGGGCCGATCAGTAGTGACGATTGGTGTTATTTGGTTACCTTAGTTGCAAAGGTTTTATTGACCTCTTCAATGATTTTTTCAGCTGCTTTTACCATTTTGGGCTCATCCAGTGTGGTTACGTTTAAAGCCAGCATAAAGAGGAAATCATTTCCAAGGCTCCAGTAAAATCTGGATTGATCAAAAGAATAGGAACCCACAATACCACCAGCTTCAAATTTTTTATACGTAGATGGAGTGTCACTTCCCAGTACGGTCTCTCCTTCTGTAAGCTTTGCGGCTACAAATTTTGAAACATAATCAGGAAATTCGGAATACACCGGGTTGGTCATGATTTGAATAAGGATTCCGGCATTGGGAGTCGCAAGGTCATCCCATTTATAAAAACATGATTTGGCATTTACATTGCCGGGGTCATTGGCTTCCTTTATATTTACCGTCCCTGTAATATTCAGAATGGCTTGCAATTGTGCTTCGGTAACCATTTCACAAGCGTTGGGTATTTTTAGTTTGGTAGGATCTGTTGCAGGCGAATTATCAGGTTTCAGATACATATCCGCGGGAGTAACCTGGTCGGTCGTTTTACCATCATTTTTGCAACTAAGTATCGGTATGAGCAGGAATAAAAATAATAAAGATTTCATGTTTCTCTGTTTTAATGGTGTAAAAGTAATAATAAATTCCTCTAAATTACGAATTATGAATTACGAATTGAAAAACAAATAAAGTTCTTGTTTTCTCAAATATTCCATGAAAATTTATCCACCTGATTATCAATTGCGTTTGGTACTTCTCCGAATCCAACCGTGCCGATCGTAATAACTGTCATGTAAAAAGCATCTACCAGGGTATAACTAAAGAAATAATAGTAACCACCCCAACCGATGCAGATCAGCATAAGCAGCAATACGATGGCAATCTATAATTTTGCAATCAGATATTCTGAAAAATTAACATGATCCATGTTCAAAATCTATAGATTTAAGGTGCAAGTCGTGTGATTTTCCAATTTGTTTGATTATTGGTGTACCTGAGTCTGTCGTGGAGTCGGTTGGGTCGACCCTGCCAGAATTCTATTTCATTTGGTATCACGCGATATCCTCCCCAATAGTCAGGAAGCGGTATGACATCCACATCTTTATATCTCATGATGACTTCTTCCATGGTTTTGTCCAGTACTGATCTGGATGAGATCTCCTTACTTTGGGGCGATACCCATGCGCCCATCTGACTTTCTCTGGGTCTGGAGTGAAAATAAAGTTCAGATTCTTCTCTGGGGACTTTAGAAACAGTGCCTTTGATTCTGACCTGTCTTTCCAGTTCATGCCAAAGAAATACCATAGCGACGTGAGGATTTTCTGCCATATCTTTTGATTTGGCGCTCCCGTAATTGGTGTAAAAAACAAATCCTTTGTCATCGACTCCTTTGAGCAGTAATACTCTGGCAGAAGGGATGCCCTCATGATTTACAGTAGCCAGTGTAAAAGCGTTGGGCTCATTGACAAAGGCGTTTGTGGCCTGCAAAAACCATTGACCAAACTGATAAAAAGGATCTTCAGACACTTCATCTTCCGATAGAAAATGTTTTTGATATTCTTTTCTGAGGTCCGCTATATGACTCATAAATTACTTTTAAATTACATGCGACTACTTTAATAAGTAGAAAAAGCATTATTTGTGCAATATTACCACTCCCTTGTCATATATCCAATAATTTAGGTCAACATAGTGCCTGATACAAATCATATGCTAAAGTTTACAGCCAGTAACCACATAATGTATATAAAAGAATATCTTTGCAAATAATGTAGCAAGTGTTTAAATAAAGACATTTCATATAGAAATCTATGACAAAACGCATTGGTCAGGTTACTTTGGTCGTTAGAGATTATGACGAAGCCATTGATTTCTATGTCGGTGTACTTGGATTCGATTTGATAGAAGATACTATACTTAGCGAACACAAGCGATGGGTTATTGTGGCACCTCCGGGTGTTGGCGGGTGTTCCTTATTATTAGCCAAAGGTGTTGGTGTGCATCAGGAGTCGCGGATTGGTGATCAGACAGGAGGCAGGGTTTTTTTATTCCTGTATACAGATGATCTCGATAGAGACTATGTTTCACTTTGTGATCATAAAGTAACTATTGTCAGATCACCTGCAACGGAAATATATGGCAGGGTGCTGGTATTTGCTGACTTATATGGTAATCTATGGGACCTTATAGAACCTATTGCCACATTTGATTAATTTTTTATTTTAAAATATATGGAATTAAGTCTGCCGTTATCTATTTTTTTGATAATATATTATGCAGACAATCAATGATATACAATATTAATTCCTTTATTCGTATCGCAAAAGATCATATGTTATAAATAAAAATATCAAAATA
>JACMLK010000237.1 GCA_014379665.1 Saprospiraceae bacterium
AAACATCACCATTTATTATATTAATACTTGTATTGTGTAGATTAAAGAAAGTTTAAAAGTATAAAAAGGAAGCAACCGGCATGGGGAAATAATTCATGACCTACAATTTACTACAAGTATGTAGAAATTAATGTGTACATATATATATATATATATGCAACAAGGTTGCATATAATAAATTATATTTGCACCATGTTTGAAAATAAACATCTGTTCTATATTATGTTAATATGTAGTATGTTACTCTCCTTCAGTAACATAAATAGTCAGAAATGTACGCTTAAGATTACAGGAAAAATCTTCGACCAACACGATAATGAACCTCTGGAGTACGCCACCATATTTATCCGTGAATTAGAAACAGGCGTAGTGACTGATACCAACGGATATTACTCATTATCAGAAATTTGTCCCGGAATGTACCATTTTATAATTTCTCATTTAGGTTGTGAAAGCAAAACCCAATACCTGCATATCACTACATCAACAGATATAGATTTCTTGCTGGAACACCATGATGAATTGCTTCAGGAGGTCGAAATAAAGGGTAAAGACCTCAACTCTAAAACCGGAAATATCAAATATTTTCTTTCAAAAGACATTCTTTTTGAATTAAATGGGCACAACCTAAGTGAAATCCTGACAACTATTCCCGGAGTAAACGTATTGAAAGCCGGGCCTAATCTTTCCAAACCAATGATTAATGGCTTGTACGGAAATAGAATTACCATTCTTAATCATGGAATTCCACAGGAAGGTCAGCAATGGGGTAATGACCATGCTCCTGAAATTGATCCCAACACTGCAGATAAAATATCAGTATATAAAGGCGCATCCGCTATTAAATACGGGTTGCAGGCTTTGGGTGGTGTTGTTATACTTGAACCTAATGAACTTATATCAGATCCGCATTGGCATGGCGAAATCAGATTGAATGGTCAGACAAATGGAAGAAGTTTAGGAATAAATGGTCTCGCAAAAACAACATCCAAAATTGGAAATATCAGGTTAACCGCAAGTTACAATCAATCAGGAGATCGCCGAAGTCCGGATTATTTTCTAACCAATACAGGTAATAAGGAGTCTTCATTTTCTTTTTTTCTTACTAATAACCTGACTAAAAAATGGTCCAGAAAACTATATTATAGCTTTTACAGAAATAAAGCAGGCATTTTGCGTGGGTCACATATAGGAAATTTAACTGATCTTAACGAAGCTTTAAAACGGGATACCCCATTTTACACATCTGAAACATTTGATTATCATATTGATGTCCCACGTCAGGAAGTAGACCATCATTTGATAAAATTCAGTAATAAATATCATTTCAGTCCTTTCAAATACATTCAACTCGAATCCGGGTTTCAGATGAACAAAAGAGCTGAATTTGACATTAGGCGCGGTAATCGGGAAGACAGACCGGCATTAGACCTTTTGCTGTTTAGCCAATATTATGATTTTAGTTTGAATAATTCCTATGATAATGCTGATTACGTAAACTCTCTTGGGCTACAATACAGATATGTGAATAATACCAATAATGCAGGTACAGGTATCCTTCCGCTGATTCCTGATTATTTGAACCAAATTGTTGCCATATATTGTATCAGAAAATCAACCTTCAGAGGGTTTGAAACAGAATTGGGATTAAGGGGTGAAATAAGACATTATCTTGTTGCACGCATCACCAGTGATCGAAAAATAGTTAAAGAAAACCTTTGCTTTGCCAACTGGGCAGCCAATATCGGGATTAAAAAATCCATAACTCAAAACCTGACTACCAACATGGATATCTCTTTTACTACCCGTCCTCCCGAAATAAATGAACTTTTCAGTAACGGACTACATCAGGGCGTAAGTGGATTGGAAGAAGGAAATCGGGATCTAAAAGTGGAACAATCCTTTAAAATTGTGAATGAATGGATAGGTCATTTCAGTAAAAAAAATCATATCACTGCTTCATTTTTTTACAATCACATCTCAAACTATATTTATCTGCAGCCACTCAATGAATTCAGACTTACAATTAGAGGAGCATTCCCCGTTTTCAGATATGTGGGCACCAATGCATTTCTTTCGGGTACCAGCATCAAAATTACTCATGATTTTACACCTAAGCTACAATGGATCAATACGTTGAGTTATATTTATGCCCGCAATATTTCTCAGCAAACCGGTTTAATACGTATTCCGCCACTGAACGCTTTCTCAGCGATCAATTATACCTTGGGTAAAACAGATTTTTTTAATGAATTAAAAGTTGGATTGGAAGGTGGTTATACATCACGACAAAAGAATGTACCGGAATCAGAAGATTTTCTTTCGCCCCCTCCAGATTATTTTCTGGTAAACCTTTCATTAAGATTGAGATATAAAAAGAAAAATAACAATGATGTAGATTTTAATGTTAGAATTGACAATCTCTTTAATAAGAGATATAGGGACTACCTAAACAGATTGCGGTATTTTGCAGATGAAATGGGTAGAAATATTTCACTGAACATAAAAACAAATTTTTAACTTCCATAAATATAATTTGAATGAATATCAAAATATTATTTCCAATCATTATAATTGCAATATTGTTTGTTATATCCTGTGATAAAAACCCTGTAATCCAAAACGAAGAAGAACTAATCACAGAATTTAAATATACTCTTGTGCCACGCAATGGAGGCTCCACCTCTACATTTACTTTCATGGACCTTGATGGCGAAGGAGGCCTTCCACCTGACATTACGTCGGACACATTAATGTCCGGAGTTGTTTATGACGGAAAGTTAAGCTTGCTAAATGTATATTCCGATGTTATACAAAACATTACGGGAGAAATCAAAAACGAGGGAGATGCTCATCAGTTTTTTTATGAATCATCAGGGGAACTTTCCGACAAACTCAGCGTAGTGTACAACGATGCGGATATTAATAATAATCCAATAGGTATTATAACAGTTATTACGACCACCGGCACCGGCACCGGAAATCTAAAGATTACGCTGAGGCACGAACCAAATAAATCAGCAGTTGGCGTAACATCCGGAATAATTACGAATGCTGGCGGAGAAACTGATATTGAAGTAACATTTAATGTAATAGTTCAATAAAACGCTTAGGAGAAAATGTCATCTGTCATAGTATTTTTATTCAAATTTGAAACATTTTACCCATTAACAATAGAATCAAGATCTGCTTCAGAATAATTAATCGACTTCAATACCTTTTGATCAGATGTCCGGTATACCAGGTACTCTCCTTCCTGTTCATGTATAAATGATTCAGTATTTTTATGCTCAAGATAGTATTTTTGCGTGGAGATAGCTTCTTCAAACGATTTACATGCTTTACTCATGTTTGACCTTTGCACCTCATCAAAAAGTCTTTTAAATTTATTTGCTAATCCGAATTCCAGCACAGCGCCTGATAATACGTACTGAATGTCACTTAGGGCATCTGCCACTCCTGTAATATCATTTTCAATAATTGCGGTCTTCAATTCATCCAGTTCTTCCTGGAGTAAAGCGACCCTTAGGTTACATCTTTTTTCGTCAGGGATAATCGGATTGGGAAGTACCGGAAGATTAAAAACATCATGAAAAGCTGCCACACTTGTCAAAGCAGCAGGTTCGTCAAAAAGATGGTAACTTTTGGCCATGAAATAGTTTGATTTTGAGTTCTGATTGAATGATGTCACAAAATTAGTGAATCAATTTATTATTTTGTTGTTTAGAGTATGTTTAAAATTCCATCATTTGTCTGCAGGCTCAAACATGAAAATTAAATACACACTTAATTTGAAAGGCGTCTTATTGGATCAGCCATTATTTGGCACTAATGTCATAAACAATTACCGTTATTTCAATTTTATGTAGATTTGCACTTAAAGTGATTAAATAGTCTTCGATCATATGGATAGAAAAACATTCTTAAAATCATCTACTCTGGCTGCCGTGGGTGCAGGTACCTTACTTTCTGCCTGTTCGGAGAAACC
>JACMLK010000238.1 GCA_014379665.1 Saprospiraceae bacterium
CCGCAATCGCATTTTTTTGAACGAGACTTTTCCTGCCCGCTTCGGAGCAGGCGGGTTGTTTACTTTTTTTCTGGGCTGGCATTCCAAAGGAATAAGGAGAGATATTGAAAAAAAGTAAATGCCGCCCGCATAGGGCAATGCCAGGTTCGAAGAGCAATTATAAATTATAATACAAACTTAATATAAATCCGCAAACGTAATACAAACCTGTCCGGCTACTGAAGGATGTTTAATGTTATAGGACATCCTTATAAATGCAACATGAACACCCTGGTTGGAATTATTTGGATTTAAAAGGCAAGAATGGGATGAACGACGCCTCATTTCCGATAAATGGACACTCGCTTAATATAAATAGGAGGGAAAACTATACAAATATAAAATCCTTTAATATTTAATGCGCCATTTGAGAAATTGTTTATTATCTTTGGGCTTAGTGTTGTTGCGATAAAATGTGTCTGGTAATATATAAGGTTCTTTTTGTTGATCAAGGTATAACTAAGCAAAATTGACGTTTAGCATTTGGGATGCCAAAGTTGCAATCATTGTTAAAAGGATGTTTTTCAACTTATTGATACAAAAAGTGTATTATAGTATTACACTTATTTTGTTGAAAAGAGCACTATAGTAGTTGGGGATTTATTATAAAGTTTTGGAATATCATCATTTTATTCAAATAAATAAATTTACCAAACTCATACTCTTGCTTGACGTAGACCCCAAATTATTCAATAAACTAAATGAACATATCATGAACATTCATGATCTCATTTCGAATACTTCAAAATCATTTTTATTACTGGCCATCTGTCTTATTTCTTCCCCATTAATTTCGCAGGTCACCAGTGTCAACTATCAGTTAAAATACAACATCGATTCGTGTTGGTATGATGCTTATCTGATCATTAATTCAGGTTCTGCCACATCTGTAAATGATCGTACCCAAAACAGCAGCAGATATTCTATTATTGTACCGGTCGGTACAAATATTAATGTGATAAGAAATTACCTGCCCTTACAAAACAATCAAACCTATACCGGCACCGATCCTGTAGAATGGAACATTAATGCTGTCGTAGGGGCTCCTACGATTGATCCGTCACATGACTATTACAGATTTGCTCCCTTACTGGACAATGAGTCTCATTACCATGATCTGTACGCAGGAGATACCTTAAAATTATTCAGTCTCTCAGTGGATACCATTTTTGATTGCGGCTCGGGAATCAGAATTTTTGAAAATACCATCGACCCCGGTCCAACTGCTCCCGGAATGGGGTTTATCAATTTTAGCAACATATTCAGGATAGGAGGTTCGCTTTCGATTTACAATGAAAACTCTCCTCAGATATTTCCTGATTTACCTTATATTGAAGTTCCTTTGGTACCAACCTGTAATGCAGGTATAGAAATTGATGTGACTGCGTCTACTTCATCATGTCAGGCACCACTATCCTATGTATGGACGGGTCCAGATTCATTTATTTCTACTGATGAAGATATTGTCATCTTACCTGCAGAAACAATCAATGAAGGTGATTACAAAATAAAAGTGACGGATCATTTCGGGTGTAAAGATTCGCTGACCGTATTTGCTTTCAATAAACCAAATGCTGGAAATGACCTTGTCGTATGTGCCGGGACAGTTTTGGGTTTATCCGGCACTTCACCTGATACCGGATCATGGGCGGCTGCTATATCCAATCCTGGTGGGGCCTTGTTGTCAAATACTAACCCCGGTTCTGCAAATGTTTCCTTTGATCTGGGTGCTGAGGGATTATACCGTTTTATTTATTTAAATGCCGTATGTTCGGATACAATGGAGATTACTGTGCTTCCATTGCCGGTGACAAATATAACAGGTGACCAAACACTTTGTATTGATGAAACCACAACCCTATCACCGGGGTCCGGTGGATCCTGGATCAGCAATAATCCTTTGAATGCGATGGTTTCTAACGATGGACTGGTAACTGCACTTGCAGCAGGGACGGGTACCTTTACTTTTACAAGTTTTTCTACAGGATGTTCAGGCACTACAGACACCGTTACCATTAACCCTACTCCTTCAGTGAGTATAACAGGAACGCCCAATGTATGTGTGGGTTCTATAACGACCCTTGTTCCTGCCAGTGGTGGTACCTGGGCAAGTGATCTGCCGACCGTGGCAGTTGTGGATAATAGTGGTTTAGTGACAGGAATGTCAGAAGGGACTGTCCTGTTGACATATACGGATACCATGACCGGCTGTTTGTCGGACCCGTTATCACTTAATGTGCTTCCTACACCTGTGATAAGTATTATCGGTAATGATATTATATGCGAAAACTCCAACACCAATCTGATTCCTGACACCGGAGGCACATGGATTAGTACAAACCCTGTGGTGGCTGTAATTATCAATTC
>JACMLK010000239.1 GCA_014379665.1 Saprospiraceae bacterium
GGGGGATTGTCATGATTGTCGACTATGATTTTAAGTTCTTTGACTGTTTTTCTCTCAAAATTAAAACTACTTTTTTCCAATGAATTTAACATTCCGGAGGTCAGTGTGAAGTACTGATACTTTGTACCATTAGCATTTGGAATGCTGTCTGCCAGATATTGAATGGTGATTGGTCTGTAGTAATCGAAATCATTTTGTATGTCAAATTGAAGTCGGGATATTTGTGATGGTGTGGTCAGATTAATATCTATAACCGTTTTTTTGTTAGCTTTGTCTTCATGGAATTGTATCTTCCTTATAGGAACATCTGAAAATTTGCCGGGAGAATTTACTTTTGAAAATATATTGGCATGCAGGAGATCCGGTTTTACATTACTCTTAATACTTATTCTGAAGTATCTGAATGCTGCTTCAGGGAAATTGATTTCATCAAATTTAAAATTAGTGATATCATTGCTGATAGACATAATTCTGTAGTTTTCCACTAAAGTATACCATTCCTTTTGATCCTGACTGCCTTCCAATTTCACTTGCCAATCAAAGTTTTGCTGTCCAAAACTCAATTGAATATTGTTTATTTTCTTTACTTCTTCCAATTCAAAAGTAAAATAATGGCCATTTGAATTGTTCGATTGGTTTATGATGCGGAAATCAATTTCCACTGTCACTAGTCTATCCTCAGAGATATCAAGAAAATAAGGGACTTCAATGGAATCGTGATCGCGGAAACCGTAAATGCGCAGGTCAGACAGGTCAAAAGACACCTTGGCATATATATCAGCAGGAAGGGTTATTTTTTGCCAACCGGTAGTTACGTCTTTTATGGGACGTCTGAATTTATATTTGTCAGCTTGTCCGACACCAATGGAACAAAAGCATAAGAATATCAGTGTTTTAATAACTTTAATTTTCATCATCCTCTGTTATGAGCTTGTGATACTTATTGTAAAGAAAAGAAGTAATCAGGAGCAATATACCCAATGATATAAATATGATGGTTTTAGCAATGGTATCAAGATGTGCAATATCATAAAAAAACAATTTAAGCAAGGTAACCGAAAAGAGTGCGATGGCAAAAATCCGAAGATGTTTTTTGTTTTTCCAGATTCCCGCAGCAATTAGAATAAGTGCATATACACCCCAAAGAATACTCAAACCCAGTTTGTAAGAACCTTCCATTTTGGCCAGATCCATCCATGATATTAATTCAGTACTTAACACAATTAATACAAAAATTAGCCAAAAGACATCAAATGGAATCCTCAGTCTTCCATTGACCGGTTTCATAAAGTCCTTTGTAAGGTATTGGTACATACTGAATATTCCAATTCCGGCAAACGCTAATGAAATATATCTGATCAGAATATTGAATATTCCGGCATTATATAAAGACAAAGAATTTTGGTTTACATAACCTGATCGCAGGTCAGTCAGATGATATAAACCATTAATCAGGAAGGTCAGTAAACACCAGACCAGCAAGGAGAAATTGATCAGTCCTAGCGTTTTATTTTCAAATCTTTTGATATTGAAATAACAAAGTATACTAAAAAACAGTGTCGAATAATTGATGATCCATAATTGTTCGAATAGTAAAATATCTCCATTGTAATTACTTGAAACCAACTCATCCCCGTCTTTGATTTCTAAAAGTGAATTCAGATATAAATTTTGAAAATAAGTGGAAATCTGAACTAAAAAACTAAAATATAATAAAGCTATGACCGTAGCTCCAAAGAAGAATGTCAATAGATTATTCCAATTCGTTTTCTTCTCATCTGTAATGACTATAGGATGTTTTTTATGCAACCAAAAAATAAAAACAAAACAGCCGATCACCAGAATACTGGTGAGAAAACATATATTCAACACCGGAATATAACTTCCGGCGTTTAGAGTTGACCATGAGTAAAAATCAGTCCAGTCATCCATCACACTTACCAATGCTAAAATCATAAGCGGATACGACATTTTTTCATATGGCGGTACATTTTTGGTCCTCCCAATCCAAAACAGAAGGGAAGCCTGTAATATCCAGAGCAAGGTCACCCAGTTGCCCTCGAGTTGGACAGGAATAGCGATGGTGATAAATACCAACACCAGACCAGCCACAAAATAGAATAGATTTTTATCAGCAAGCTTCATTTTGTAAATGACCCAAGTTACCAAAAAATGGATCAGGGCATTGAGTACCGTAAATAATCCCAACAACTGATATTCTGACTTATAGCCATCTAAAAGGGAATATCCGACTCCGTAGAAAATAAAAGAATTAAGTAGTAACAGCCCGATATCCAGGGCAGCAAATTTTTCTTTTTGAATGAGTTTATAGGCCAGAAACACAGCATAAAATATCACAAAGAAAACAGTCAGATAAACAAAAGCCAGCCAAAAATGTGTGTTTTTCTCATAACTGATGTTGTACCAACTTAAAAAGATGATCCATGTGAGCACAAATGCAACCACATATAATAGTTTCCAATACTTTCTGAAGGCAATAAAGAGTACACCTATATTAATGATAGCCATATACCCAAAAAGTATATCTATCCTGCCAGATCCTTCACTCAATAAAAACGGTGCCGCATATGCACCTACCAATCCTATATGGGCTATCACCTGTTTGTTGTAATGTGTGGCCGTCACTACCGAGAAGATGGTAAAGAGCACCATCATGGCAAAAGCTAGTTCTATTGGGAAAAGCCCATAAAAACTATAAGCCGCGTACGTTATAAAATACATGATGGCAATGGCACCACTCACCAGTACGGCACTGTAATTGTGATAATTTTTCTTTAGCTTCATACCAAGTCCCATTAACCCGATACCCATGAGATAACCAAGAATAATTCTGGTCAGAGGACTTATGAGATCATTGTCAATGGAGTATTTGGCTCCGATGGCCACCCCCAGAATGGTAATGCCTATACCAAGTTTATTAATCAGATTTTCCCCTATCAGTTTTTCAAAATTCAGGGCTTTTTTAGGTGATTGTACAGGGGAAATCGTTTCCGGAATCGCTATGTTTTCAGGATTTATTTCCATATCTGACTCCATTTCTCTCCTGATTACAGGCTCAGTGTATGGAGAAGTAGTTGTTAGAGGTGATATTTCCGGAACCAATTCATCATGGCTCAATTCCATATCACCGCTCCGGGACATTTGGAGCCTGATAATCTCTTTGCGGAGCGTATCAATTTCAACTGAAAAACTTTCCTGTTTTTTAATCACTGCTTCAAGGCGGTCAAGCAGTTTCTCTATTTTATCATTTTCATTATTCATATCAGTTGGCATGGTGACTTACCCACAAATATGATATAAATATTTGAAAAAAGAATATACTTACAAATTGTTTTGAAAGAAATAGATATTTTGTATTTCCGGGAAGTGAACCCTCTTTTTTATGGCTATTTAGTAATCAATCAGTTCTTCTTATTTCTTATATCAGAAAGTTCTGATATATTTATCCTTTCATCCAGACACTCCATGGAATTCTGGATAATATAAGGATCAGGGCAAGAGGGTAATAGATCAGAACAGCACTATAGGCTTTATCTGTGTCAATTGCTTTTTTAGCTTTGGAATACCCCACAGAGATCAGTATTATGGCAATAATCATAATCAATGGATGCTCTACTGCCAGAAGACGGCCAAATGAATCCTTCATGGTTGCACCTGACAAATTCTTTAACCCATAAGGGGAAATAAAATAAAGAATCAGTCCTAAGGTTAATTGAATTTGTGTAGCTAACATCCCGAAAAATGCCACTTTGAGATGTGATGCAGTAAAAGGTTTTTTACTTACTTTGGAAATGGCTACCACCAAGACAGAGATCACCAATACCACAAGTAAAATCCAGGCCAGATGGGAGTGAAAAGTTTTTATGAAAGCATACATAATGTAAGATGATTGTTTGGCATAAAGGTAATGCAATTTTTAAAACCGCCCTATCTTAATTTCATTCCAAAATCAAAAAAAAATTATGCATTGCCCCATTCAACCTTGTTCGATATTATGTTCACCCTTTATTTTACTTAACTTTCACCCTTATACCTTCGCTATGGCTGCTGTATTCCGGTGCGTACATACTCTCTATACTCGTAACTCCTCCTGAAAAATCTCCGTGATGCACTACTGTCAGGGGATATTCAAATACAAAGGTACCTTTCGGGAGATAAGAGAAATAGAAGTGAGTTGCCAGATCTTTTGTCGTTTCATAATAGCCCAACTGACCCTGATATTTGTATTCACTAATGACATTGATGGGTTCGAAACCACTGGCCCTCATATCTTTCATATGTACATATTCCATTTGGCGATCTACCCTAAGTTCGATTCGGACTTTAAGTTTATCACCTGATTTGAGAGGTGTGTTTGATTTGATCTCTTCGAGTTTGTCTCCTTTGGAAGTTATAATTACTTTGTACAGTTTTTTATCAAGTTTAAGGGGGGTATCAGCAAAGGTTTTAATCTTGTCGAGTTGCTCAAAATACTGGTAGTACGCTGCACCCCATGCAACGGATGTATTGTCATTTTTGATTTTGACAGTAGCCAAATCCTTACTAATGGCATCAGAAATATAGACCTTTTTAAAATATCCGGTTCCTGCCTGCAAGTCGCGGGGGTCGTTTTTGATGATCTCCTTACCAATTGTTATTTGTGGCTGTACGCTTTCTGTCACCCATAAAGAAATATCGCCTGATTCACCCTGAAGTAGTAAGGCATAAATCGCTGCAGCGGTAGATTTGGATGTTTTCCAGTGATTGGTTTGTTTGTTTTTGAGCAACCA
>JACMLK010000240.1 GCA_014379665.1 Saprospiraceae bacterium
AAAATCTTCATTGGTCATCATAAAAAATGGCAGATCTGAAAGACCTGCCAATAATTAAGGGTGTTAATAAGAATCTTTTACAAATGTAATCCCATTTATTGATCTTGTCAAATCTTTATTTCAAATTTAGTCTATTTTTAACTATTTGATTTTTTCATATTTGAATTGGATTTATGGCAATATAAATTCAGACATTTTTTTAATCAGATCATCTTTTGGGTTATGATGGTAGGATTGCCATCCTACGGACTCCCCTCCTTTTACATTGTCTATACTGTCATCGATATATAATGTTTCTTCAGGTATCAGATTTGCATCATCATTGACAAAACAAAATACAGTATGATCAGGTTTTCTCATTCCTATGATATGAGAGTAATAGGTTTTATCAAAAAATCTTGTTTCAAAATCAATAATATGATGTTTATGTCTAAGGTCTTCATGAATCCAGTCCAGATGTAATTCGTTGATGTTGCTCAGGAGATAAATTTTATAATGCCTGCGCAATTTCAGCAAAAAATCAAATGTAGCCGGATTCCAGCCTATCAGCATCGAATTCCAGACTTTGATTATTTCGTGGTCTGTTGGTATATTTTGAGTGGCCATAACCTGAAGACTTCTGAGAAAAGTTTGAGAATCGATATGGCCAGTTTCAAATTTATGAAAAATATCCTGCAATTCCTTTGATAGCCTATTCGTATCATATGACATATGAAACAAGGAATTCAGAGCCTGATGAGTGAGCTGAATGTCTATATCAAGTAAGACGCCGCCAAAATCGAAAATGATATTTTTTATTTTTTCAGGATGTATCACCATCAATCAACTGACAAATCAAAATGCATGTTAAAATTCTTCATCGAACTCTTCATTTTTTAACTTGTTTTTCAGCAATGTTCGTTTTTCATCTGATGGTGTAATGTGTTTATACTTTTCACAGTCAATCAGATCTTTAAATCCTTCAGGTGGGGGAGGGAATGAAGCTTTCCAGTCATATCCGCTCGTGACATCTTTTTCGAGTTTCTGAAGGAATATTTGAGCGATTGGTCTTGCCATGATATATCCCTGTCCGTCATTGAGCGTAAGGAATCTGATCCATTTATCATCACCACCGGTCCATATGCCTGTAATTAGGGTAGGGGTCACCCCCATAAACCAACCATCAGCATATTCATTAGTGGTGCCTGTTTTACCACCTATTTTTGATTTTATATTCATTCCAAACTGCCCTCCGACATTGTTTTTGAGCATTTCGACCATCACTGCATTGTACAAAGGATTGATGGCAGATTTTCTGACCGGAATTCCCTGATATATAACTTTACCATTTTTATCTTCTATCCTTGATACAAAGATGGGTTGCACATAGGTACCGTTATTGCCAAAAGCAGAATATGCGCCTGTCATTTCCATAAGGGTGAGATCTACGGCACCAAGACAAATAGAAGGTGAATTGGGAATGGCAAGACGTCCATTCTCCAGCCGCAGGTTTTTGTCAATACCCAGATTATGCATCAGGTCACGTATCAGATTGACGGTACCCATTTCTTTGAGCAGCCGGACCGTGATAGAGTTTTTGGAATACAATAACCCATGAAAGAGGTTGTACTTATTCCCTGTAAATACATCTGTGGCATTGGCAGGTGACCATTCCTGATTGACTTCAAATCCGGCATCTCCGGGTGCGACGGTGTATTGTATATCATCAAACTCCTGGCATGGGGAGATACCTTGTACTGCGATGGCCTGGGTATATACAAATGGCTTCATAGTCGACCCTACAGAACGACGCATAGTGGCATGGTCATATTTGAAGTATTTATGATCTACCCCGCCTACCCAAGCTTTGATGTGACCTGTTTTTTGTTCCAATGCAAGAAATCCAGCCTGAAGATGCATTTTAAGGTACCTGACAGAATCAAATGGGGTCATTTCCACTTCTTTTTCTCTTCCTTCCACATAATCAAATATCTTCATTTTCACAGGGGTCGAAAACTCTTTTATGTATGCTTCCTGAAGCTCTTTATAAACTTTAACAAAAGAAGGCCAAAGGTCACTGCTGATCAGGCGTTGATATCTGTCCTGATAAGATATATCTATTTTTTCGTTGCTTGTAGCCTGATGCCATGAGGTGGCATTTTTACTTATGGCTATCAGGGTTTTAATCACATTGTCAGACATTGGTAACCCGGGATATTTTTCTTCCACTACCGAAAGATTTGAGGTCAACAGTCTTTGGCGTAATGACAGGTAGCGGTCTGCACTTTTATTTTGTCCTTCCAGCATATCGGCCCGTATTTCCTTCTGGATTGGATCGGCTTCGTAAGTCCATGGATCCCGGTTTTTCCAAACCCTGAAAAACCTTTTCTGATTCCATTGCATATGCTCCAGTACGGCTTGTTCTGCATATTTTTGATAAGTCAGGTCAATGGTGGTGTATATCTTGAGTCCATCCGTGTACAAATTGTAGCCGGATCCATCAGCTTTCTTAATACTTTTTTTATCAAACAAGTCTTTAAGCCATTTGGTCAGTTCAGCCCTGAAATATGGTGCCGGCCCGTCACTTTGGGTTTTTCTGTTGAAAGTGGACATATCAATTTCTTTGGCTGTCAGACTATCCAGTGAATTTTTGTCCAACTGATCGTCCTGTGACATCAGTTGCAATACCAGATCACGTCTCATTTTACATTTTTCAGGAAATCTTTTGGGATTGTAGAGACTGGGATTTTTCAGCATTCCGACGAGGGTGGCAGCCTCTTCCACACGCAATGAATCCTGACTTTTATTAAAATAAATCTGAGCTGCAGCTTCAATGCCATGTGCCCCATTGATAAATTCAAATTTATTGAGGTACATCATCATGATTTCTTCCTTGGTATAGCTTTTTTCGAGCTTTACCGCGATGACCCATTCTTTCAATTTGACCCCTGTAAGCGTAATAAGCTTTACGGGAAATGACATATCCCCCATTTTGGGTCTTTTGAAAAGCAATTTGGCTAGTTGCTGAGTAATCGTACTTCCGCCTCCTGCATGTTCCTGCCTGAACAGCAATGTCTTCAAGCCGACCCTGACCAAGGCACGAAGATCTACTCCGGTATGGTTGTAAAATCTGTCATCTTCGGTGACTAACAAGGCATTTTTGACATGTGGAGATAGCTGTTTGTATTCAATGGCCACTCTGTCTTCCACGTAATACCTTCCGAAAGAGACACCATGTACGTCATAAATGACGGTAGCGAGATCATAAGATGGATTTTCAAGGTCTTCAAAAGAAGGCAGGTCTGAAAATCTAACTGCAATGGTGATGATCAGCATAAATGCAAGAAAGGACAAAGCGATAAACCGCAGATACCGGTTGTATTTTTTAAAAGTTTCTGGAACTGTGTTAGTTTGTTGGCTATTGGTCACTTTATTTTGTTCGTTTTGGTATTTTATACGTCACTATTTTCCAAAACGGAGTCTTTATGATGCGCCTTATATCTTCCTTTGCCAAATTTTGTACCATTAAATGTGGTGGTTTTGCGTAAAGATTCTTTGACTTCTTCCGGCAATTTATTAAATTCCTGACACTTCAGAGAACATGTGTTTTCGAATTTAAGATTACAATCCGGGCACTGAATAAAAAGAATGTGACAGGCATCGTTACCACAATTGATGTGCGTATCACATGGTTTACCGCATTGATGGCATTTTGAAATGACATCTTTCGAAATTCTTTCGCCTAAACGCTCATCGAAAACAAAGTTTTTTCCGATGAATTTGTTTTCAATACCTGATTCAGCGGCTCTTCTGGCGTATTCTATGATACCGCCTTCCACCTGATAGACATGGGTAAATCCTTTGTGTTTGAAATAAGCACTGGCTTTTTCACAACGTATGCCACCGGTGCAGTACATGATGATATTTTTGTCTTTTTTATCAACGAGCAATCGTTCAACTACGGGCAGCGCTTCTCTGAATGTCTCTACATCCGGAAGTATGGCATTTCTGAAATAACCAACCTCACTTTCATAATGATTGCGCATATCCACGATGATAGTATCAGGATCATCGGTGAGGGCATTGAATGCTTCTGCATTCAGATGGACACCTCTGTTTGTGACATCAAACGTCTGATCGTCCAGACCGTCGGCCACTATTTTGTCACGCACTTTAACCATGAGTTTGAAAAACGACTTCCCGTCATCTTCAATGGCAAAGTTGAGTCTGATATCCTGAAGGAAGGTGATCGTATGTATAGCCTCTCTAAACGCTTCAATCTGATGTTGCGGCACTGAAATTTGGGCGTTCACTCCTTCGTAAGATACGTATATTCTCCCCAATACCCTTACTTGTGAAAGTAGTAGATAGAAATGATCCCTGAATATTTTTGGATTACGGAGGTGATAATATTTATAAAACGATAGGGTGACCCTTGGCGTATGGTCTGCTTTCAAACCGGCTTTAAGCACGTCTTTATTGACTCTGTTGTGTAAGGAGGTCATGTTCAGTGATTTAGTCGCTTATGCAGGAAGCGGTTCATTACTATTATTTACGGCGGTAAATATAACAACAATTTGTGAGTTGGAAGTAATGAGATTGAGAATGTAATGTGCAGGATTTATTTTGAAGTAACAGGCAGGATATGAATTCCCGCATGTGAGCCTTTGCTCAGAAGGTCTGCTTTTGATTGTAGTTGAAAAGATGATGGATTTATTCTATTGGTATTTTTATTATCTGATCTAATCTTTATCTTTGCATTTTATTTAAGCTGCAATATGCATTACAATGATACATCATGCGGATTTAACCATTCAGAAATCAATCATACATGCAAAAAGTATATATCATATCTGCTGTGAGAACACCGATCGGCAGTTTCGGAGGGAGTTTATCGACTGTACAGGCCACTCAGCTTGGGGCAATAGCTGTCAAAGCTGCGGTAGAAAAATCAGGTCTCGGGGCTGATAAAGTACAGGAAATATTTATGGGTCACGTGGTACAGGCAAATGCAGGTCAGGCACCTGCAAGACAGGTAGCCCTGAATAGCGGACTTAGTCACAGTACACCATCTACTACCATCAATAAAGTATGTGCATCAGGTATGAAATCTATCATGCTGGCGGCCCAGTCTATCCAGCTTAATCAGAATGAAGTCGTCGTTGCAGGAGGCATGGAAAATATGTCGTGTATCCCATTTTATATGGCAAAAGCCAGATATGGATACGGATACGGCAATGCGGAACTGATTGACGGACTGGTAAGGGATGGGTTGCAGAATGTATATGATGGTCAGGCCATGGGTTGTTTTGCAGACGCCACAGCCGCTAAATTTAATATTTCAAGAGAAGCACAGGATGAGTTTTC
>JACMLK010000241.1 GCA_014379665.1 Saprospiraceae bacterium
TGGTTCAGAAGAATATATTGTGGAATCACTGACCTGGTTTGGACTTATTCCTGATGAAGGACCGGGTTTTGGTGGCAAATACGGGCCTTACAGACAATCGGAACGTAAATCAATATATAAACAATACGCGGACAAACTCATAGCCGATGGCAACGCTTATTATGCCTTTGATACCCCTGATGAACTCGAAGCTATGCGTGAGGGTGATCAGGCTTTCAAATATGACAGTCAATCCAGATTGCATCTTAAGAACAGCCTGACTTTACCTGCGCATGAGGTGACTGCACTGCTGGCTGCTGGCCGCCATGTAGCAGTAAGACTTAAAATACCGATCGATGAAACCGTCGGGATTGAGGATAACATCAGGGGTCATGTGTCTTTCAGCAGCAACGAACTGGATGATAAAGTCATAATGAAAGGAGATGGTATGCCCACTTATCACCTTGCCAATATTGTAGATGACTACCTGATGAAGATCACGCATGTCATCAGAGGGGAAGAATGGCTACCCAGCACCGCACATCATGTACTGCTGTACCGGTTTTTTGGATGGACGCCTCCAATTTTTGCTCACCTTCCATTGATACTTAAGCCAACCGGACAGGGGAAATTGAGTAAGCGCGATGGTTCAAAATTCGGTTTTCCGGTGTTTCCGTTATCATGGGATAGCCGGATCATTGATGATAATTTCAGGGGCTTCAGAGAAGATGGTTATCTGCCTGAAGCAGTCGTTAACTTTCTGGCGCTCCTTGGGTGGAATCCCGGCACAGAACAGGAGATATTTGATATAGAACAACTCACAGAAGCATTTTCCATAGAAAAAATAGTGAAATCAGGGGCCCGATTTGATATTGATAAAGCCCGATGGTTCAATCAGCAATATATTATCCAGGCTGACAATCTCAAACTGGCGTATATGATACAGGATCAGGCCATTGAATCAGGATATGACGTACCGGTTGAGTATCTGGCGGAAGTATGTCGGCTTATGAAAGAAAGAGTGCACAAAGCCGATGAAATTATCATGAATGCCCGTTTTTTCTTCGAAGCTCCCTATGTATATGAAGAAGAAACCATAAAGAAAAAATACAAAATCGAAAATGAGGAACATCTTTTGGCCATTGCCGCTAATATCAGAAATTCAGAAAGTACAGATGCACCACATATTGAACAGGTAATCAAGGGCTATATTCAGGATGAAGCCCTCAAAATGGGGGACATTATGCCCGTCATGAGGATAGCCATCAGTGGCAGTATGCAGGGCCCCGACCTGATACAAACCATAACACTGATCGGAACCAAAGAAGCAGCATCCAGGCTTGAAAAAGGGGTGAAAGTATTTGGCGAATTGGTTGGATCCTGAATAAGGTTAGCAAGTTTTATACTCAATTAACCAACTTAGCAACTCTAACAAACCCGTCTGACCACTACGAAGTAGGAGAGCAGGTCAAACCTTATAGCTGTTCAATAAGTTTCAACCTCAGGAATAGCTGTATTATGCTCCTTATATTTTCCCGTTTTCAACACTTCATTAAAAGCATTGCCTATGTCTTTGACCAAGGTGTGAATGCTGTCGTCACTCTCGCCATAGAGATCATCGCTGAATATAACTTCATTTTCTTTTCCTGCCAGATGAAAGACAGACTTATCCTTTCCTAATTGATATACCCTGCCGGTATATTCGTGATACTTTTCAGATAATACTTCCTTTGATGTCCATTTCATATAATCCAGCACAAACTGTTTGAAAATTAAAAGCATTGCTTCGTCTGTAGGGAAAATATAGTAAAAATCATCCCTGAAGTACCCTTGCCAAATATAAGGTTTTTTAGGTTTCCTGAATTGAAGAATGGTCTCTCCATTTGTGGTTTCCCACATAAAGTTGGTGTTGAACCAGTCGATATTCATGTCTTCTACTTTGTACAATCGGGTTTCATTTTTGCTGTTTGGTAATACCTTTATACCGTCCTTTCTGAAATCATACGTGACGAGGGCATTTTCATAGGTTGGGGTCTCATTGGAATTCCAGGTCTGAAAATGTCCCGGGAAGGCTATAACTTTATTATCGGGTGAAAACGACAATGCATCTCCGTCTTTATCATAATTGTCAACATAACGACTGTCTTTATTGAAATAATACATCTCCATGCCAGGGACATCGATGACAAGTTTTTGATTGATCATCAGATACTTCCCGCCTTGCAGGGTATCAGGATGCTCCATGGAAGTTCTTTCATCTCCCATAAATAATTCGAAGGCATCATCAGGATGTCCATTGATGGCATCCAGCCACTGAAATTTTATAAAATCCGAGCTTTGGACCTCAAGTGGTTTTACTTCATAAGTGTTGTCCTTAGCGGTGATCATAAAGACACTCTGACTACCGGCGATTAGCGTGGGAACTGGTGCATCTTTGAGTATATACACCCGCCAGAGATGTGAAAACCCCGTATTGGATTGCAGTTTTGCAGGAAATTCCACCAGTTTCCCATGGTGCCAAACCGAATAATCGATGTTCTGACGTTTGACAAACTTGCCGTAATTCATATTAAAATCGGACGTAGTGAAGCGTTCCATCCTGATCACAAATGGTCCATAGGTGAATTCTTTTACTTCCTTTTCAGATGAAAAATATTGCTTTTTGATCCCAAAACCTACCGCGATGATCAGTACCGCAACAATTACCCCTATCATGTATTTTGATTTTATCATTGATTTTATCATTTACGTTTCTGATGCAAATGTAAAGAGGTCATTTCATCCATAAAATATTAATGGGTTGAAGTGTATAGGAATTCCAGATATAGCGTAGATAATATGGCATCAATCGTCAAAAAGTGGTAAAAGCATTTATGATTTCTTCCGCCAATATATTCATATCTACCTTTTCCAAGGGATGTGGTACTCCTTCCAACAACCTGAATGTGCCTTGCGGAATCCACCCGGCGGAGGCTTCCGATTCTTCCCGTGTGACCATACGATCATCGGAGCCCAAACAAATCAAAACGGGAATATGCACCCGACTAAAGTCATTTTCTGTTAATCCTCCAGTGTACCCAAGATGAGTCATCAACCCTGCCGTCCGGTGCAGCACTGCTTTCCATCCCTGTCCGGTGTGTCTGAGTCTGAGTATTTCTGCAAAGGCAGGTATTTTCTCCAGCATCTTTTCTGCATCGAGCATCTTTACTTCTCTGGTAGCAGTTTCTGCATCCCAGTGCCACTTGGTACCAAGGGTCATGATTCGGTGTACACGATCAGGATGTTCCATAGCCATCATAACGGCAGCATATCCACCCATGCTATACCCGAATATATCACACCGCTCCAGTTCATACAAGTCCATATAATGAAGTATATCATTGGCCAATATCTCCATGGTCAGGTTACCATCATAGGTATTTTTACCATGACCGCTAAAATCCAAAGTGTGGACATCAAAGTGATCCTTCAGTTTTTCTGTTAATGTATCAAACTGGCTTGCCGCACCCAGAGCACCATGAAGAAGTAGGAGTGGGGATAGTTTCAAAAAGGCAAAATTTTGATTATTAATTATGTTGAAAGTGTGAATCTCACTTATTCGTACAAAGATTTAATTACTATTTTCGAGAGAAGGGCTCATTTTCATTCCAGATATTTTTCATCATATTCAACACCATGTTCTTTTAATATATCCTTCAATTCTTCTTTAAAAGTCTTATTGTGATGATGCGCTTCCTGATTTCTAACGTACTCAATCAAATTGTTTTTAGCTTCTATAGAATAAGTAAATGCACCATATCCATCCTGCCAGCCGTTGAATCGCTCAAATAATTGATTTTGTTTTATAAATGCGGTGCTACCTAATTTTATGTCCTTTACCAATGAAGCCAATGCAACTGACGGGTGAAGGCTGGTGATTATATGCAGGTGGTCTTCCACACCGTTTATCTGATAAAGATGGCATTTTTTGTTTTTCAAAATCCCCCAAATAACTTTGAATAATTCGGGGCGGTTTTCTTTGATTAAGGTCTTCTCCCGATTTTTGGTACTGTAAACAATTTGATATAATATTTGCGTAAATGTACTCATGTATATTTTTTTGTTTAACCACTTCATGGTTATATTAATAATTTATTTATTGCCCGAATTTCATTCGGGGCTATTTATGATAACCACTTCGTGGTTGTTTATCCTTCACCATATTTCAAAAAGCCCGAAGGGCTTAAACTTGAATAACAATGTGTGCAACACATTGAATAAAAAACCTCATAATACAAACCCTGACGGGGTTTAACTCAAGTCAAGGTATACGATAAACCACTTCAGGAATGCTTCCTTTCCCTGTAATGGAAAAGCCTGAAGGGCTTAAATATAAATAACAACGTGTGAAACACGTTGAAAACAAAAACCTCCATATCCCAAACCCCAAAGGGGTTTAACTTAAGTTAACCTCACCAATAAATCATTTACAAATAGAAGTTATATAACCTACCGATTCACTTTTGACAGATAAGTTCAGTTGCAAATATACTGATTTTCTATTTCGCGAATATTAGAAATATACTCCTTTTTAAGTAGCCATTCCTGATTTTTCACCTGGTTCTAAATGAGATACTCCCGTACCTTTTTCTGGATAGCATGTTTTACCGATACCCATGTCTGACCTTTCAGACTTACCGGGTTTTCGTCTTCTTCGGCATCATCAAAGTAAGTGATGGCCTGCGGTACGGTGATGAACAGGTTTTGGGTACTGTATTTCTCTTTGTGTAGATCAATGAAATCTTTGACGGTGAAGTGTTCCAGCAACTCAGCTACATCCCAAAAATCTTTTTTCTTCCCTCTGCCGAGAATGGCCTGGACCTTCATGGCGATAATCTCTTCAGGAGCATTCATCCTGATCCCGTCGATCTCAATAGTCGGTCTGATCAATGCATGCGGAAACCTGACTATATCAACTTTCACATCACTGATATAACAAAAAATACCAAAAAAAGCCGGTTTGTCTTCCATAATATAATCCTTACCAAATACATCAGTAAGCACATTATGAATTAAATTATTATCAAATTTTGAATCACTAAATATATCCAGATCAATCGAAGTACGGTGACCGTACAATAAGGACAAAGCAGTACCACCAACAAGAAAAAATTCCTGCAGTTCGGGTATTTCCATGAGTCTTTTCAGTATGGAAAAAGCCCCGGGTTCAACTGTCTCAAGGTGTAACATCTGAAATCTTGTATAGGTCTGTCAATAACGGCGCTTGCCAGATAAATCCTTGAAAGCGAAAGGAACTTAGCATTCAATAACACTTCTCTGACCTTGTCATCGCCATAATATCGTCTGCAATTGCGTATATCGGGTACATCTCCACGGTCAAAAACGCGTTCGATCACAAAAGCTGCTTTGGCATCGTAATCGATATTTTCGAAATCCACATCCCAGAATATACGCTTATGAAATATCGGTTTGGCTTTGAAGGCTTCTGACATATAAACAATTCTTTTAAATCTTCTGTTTGCAAAGATACGGATAATTTGATGTTAGGGTTATTTCATGTCTGATTCAGACAAAAGTAGCATCTCTGATACCGATTTGAAGTGATATGAATAAAACAAATTATCTAATAAATAAAAAATTATGAAAGTTCAGGTAAAAATTTTAAGTATAAAGACAGTCAATGAATTTGATTTCTATTGGACCAATGATGACTTCATCCAGCTATTGGACAAGATGAATCTGCCGGATGCCGACAAAGTGAAACCGGAAGAACTGCAGGAAATGCTGCACATGGCCATCACTGATTTCGAACCAAACGAAGCAGCAGAAATCATACTGACTTACAAACTTGGTGAAACACTCACAGCGGGCCAGATCCAGACCATTGCCCACGATATGACGGAAGAAAAAGTGGCAGAACAATATGCCGATCCGTCCTTCCATTACGACCTCTTCAATATCAACCAACTTTTATTCAAAGCGTACAATGGCACCTTCCCCAATACTGAAGCATCCATCATCTTGATGGATTTGACCGATGCGGACGGTGAGGAAGTTACCAAAGAGATATTGACCAAAGCGCTGTCCGCAAGTCTGAGTGACCGGAGTATCATCAAACGATTGTACGAAGATCAGATGGAAGGAAAGACTGAATTTGGTGATGCTGAAAAAATCATCTGGCTATTCCATAAAAAAGGCGACCATTCTTACGAAGTCATCACTTCCAGATATTGGATAGATAAAGAAGATATCCAAATGGACGAATACGAAGCCGATATTCAGTTTTTTGAAGAGAAGGAATGAGGGCTTAAAATATCTCTTTTAAATCGTTTATGACGATTATACTCACAGAAAATGGGTTCAACATGTTTCATTGTCATTATTTTGGGGATGCATGGGAAAATCTGTTTAATTTTCATATGCACCGCATTAAATATTTCTATAATTTTGTTGTCTGACATGTAGGAATATTTTAATATTATTAGTTGGTTGTCACTCGCTGATATATTAGAGTATGTTTAAATTTTCATGTTTGAGCGAAAGCGAGCAAATTTAATTTTAGACA
>JACMLK010000242.1 GCA_014379665.1 Saprospiraceae bacterium
GGAAACAGCACCGTATTTTTTAAAGCCAGGATAGGCATGATATCTTTATAAGCGTCTTCAAATTTCAGTTCGTCGTCTCCCATACTGAATACCGGGATGACGTCCCCTTCTTCCTTCATATCACCCATCATATATATATTTCTGTCAAACATTCTTATTGCTTTTTGTTAAGATGATCTGAACAAGGTGTAATCACCTTATCCGTCATCAAAGGTATCAGACAATATATATACCAAACAGAAAATACTATCTAAAAAGCATCAATTTGTCAGATATAATGACATTGGAGGACAAAGTGGCAGTATGAGTGCATAAAAAGAGCACTAAAACTATTCGGACCATATTGACGCTGGTGAATAATCAATGCAGTGTCTGATAAGTTTTAGCTATGGTCTTATCATGTCACATCATTTAAATATCATAGCTAGATAGTCAATGTTTCGTGAAAGGATGGATGGATTACGATCGTAGTATCATGGGACTAATATGGGAGGAACGTGGGAGGATTATGCTACGATCATGGGAGGATCATGCTAGTATCGTCGGGACAACGTCGAGGCAACGTCGGGACAACGTCGGGACAACCCCACCTATGTGATGAATGAACCTTATATTTTTGCAAACTTTTTTGTGTTAGACTTTTCCATATAAAAACAAAATTTCATGGATTTAGGTTCCCTTTTTTTATCCAGGAAAAGATCATTTCATTGTAATAAATTCCTCCCTGCCATAGGTGTTAATAATTTTAAAGGGGGCATGCGTATATCTTGATTAAGCTCTTTGAGCAGGACTTTCAAATCAGGGTATTCGGAAAACCGGATAAACCAAGGACTGACCAGTGCCGAACTTATTTGAATATACCTGAAGAAAAAAAGGAGGTGATTTTACACCACCTCCCGGATATGCAGAAAATTTTTACCGTGTGCGGCTATTTATCTGACTATAATCAACTTTTTAGCAAATGGATAATTATTTGCCAATCCTTTGACTATATAACTTCCGCATGCTAAATGAGATAGATCAAGACTATTGTCTTTAAGTTCGGGCATAATCTGGATTAATTTTCCATGAATATTTAATATTTGCAATTGGGAAAATTGGTGATTTTCAGGAGTAATTTTAATTAATCCTGAAGTAGGATTAGGTGACAAATTTAAAATATCTCCCTTTGCAAGATCTTCGGAGGATGAAGTAATTACTGCTGCAAAACTTTGAATACAAGATATACCATCCTTCTTATAAGTTCCACCGTTATCGCAAAATGCATCAATTGGTTTGTAGGAAACTGTAATATTATTGCTTTGGACAATCATACCGTTCGGTAATTGTATTCTAAACTTATACGCTTCTCCCGGTGCAAAACCTTCAAATGTTCCATTTGCACCTGTTGCAGCTATGGCAGTAGCCGCATTTTGCCATGTTGTAAAACCGGCGCACTTTTGACCTGATGTAGAATTAAAAACTACAATTATGTATGTACCGGAAGGTAGAGGTGCACCATTGAAAGTCGGAATTACACCTTGCCCAAAAGTTATGGTAGCATTGTCACCACTAGTTGGTACACAATCAGTTGGCTGAGTAACACCTTGATAAGTGCAAAATGACAATAATATTATTAATAATAACAATTTTAATAAAAGTGTTTTCATTTTAATGATGATTTATTGGTTAAAAATAATTGAAATTGAATTAATTAGTAATGAGTACCTTTTTATAATATTTCCGGTTGTCAAGGTTGATTCTGAATAAATAAACACCAGAATGAAGTGATTGAACTGGAATACTAAAATCATTTGTTTCAGGATTTTGACTATCAAATTTCTGAACCATTTTACCTTGCCCGTCAAATATAGATATTTCAACATTTTGTGGAATTTCATTAGATAAAAACGATACATTAACCCATTGAGATGTTGGATTAGGGTAGATCAAAATATCCTGATTTTTTTCTTCAGCAACTTTTTCAAGATGCGCAGCATAGTAAATACCATCCCTTGTATAGATGTTATCAGCATCCTTAAACTTAATATTCATATCATAAAATCTTCCATCATGGGACTTGATCTTAAATATCATTGGTTCTGATTCCAATAACCCCTCAATGACATCACCAGTATGTAAATCATCCCCCCATACAGGCATACCTATGGCGGTGCCATCATACTTCCACTTCCCACAAAGCATCCCTGAAGAATTAAATACATAAATGATATCTTCGGGTAGAAGAAATGATTCACACACTTGTTGCGTGAATACGATTGTAGCATTATTCCCTGAATTTAATGGTTCGATATTATATGGCATTTCAGTACTCCTGCTGTAAACCACTTCCTGATGAAACGGATTACAATTTCCTGAGCAGTTATATGTAAACGATGCATTATTGATTCCTCTCACATGATAACCAAAACCCGGTTTAAGGCACTTTAAATCATCAATCATCGCACTTGGAATATAACTCTTACCATCCTGGTCTTTAATTATTACAATTGAAGACGCAATTGATGACCATTGCGAGGCAGGTGAATTTCCGTTTTCGCACAAATTGCTAATGATTTTCCACTCACTGCTGACACTAATTGGGTTGGCTGATGGCTCTGTTTTTGTTCCTGTAATAGATAGTGTTGTGCTTTCAATCATTCTTATCTGATAACCTTTTTTCACATCCCAGTTGCCTAAATCATTAATACCTTGTGAAGGAATAGCTGATTTACCTTTTTCATCCTTGATCAAAACAACCTTATTGCCCAACGAAGCCAGTAGTGCTAACATATCGGGATTATCCGGGTTCACATATGAAGAAATAGTATTCCAGTTTTGTCGAAGAGTTATAATTTGTGTTACTTTATTTGATGTTTTAAGACTCTTTAATAAACTTAATCCATCTTTTTTCCACTTATCTGTAGCATCTCTCGGAAATTGGGGTGGGTCTTCAAATGTTGCCTGAACTGGGTATTCTTTTGATTCACTTCCTCTCCAGACTATAAACTGAAACTGTTCGTTTAGGTTAAACCCATTTTTGGATGGAGGGTTGGCATCATTTCCAAATGCGGCTATGGATATTACACTTCCTTTCCATTCTTCAAAATTTGAACATATTAACTGGCCGTCCCTATTAAAAAATATACCAATAAAATCACCGCTTTTCAAAGCCATACCACCTATTTCAGAAATCACATTTAAAGGGACTATGATTGTGTGGTTTTGTCCAGTCGGTAATTTTGGCCATGGAGGTGTTGAACTTCCTCCCCCTGGTGTAAACAATCTGCAACACCAATACCAGCACTTATCTGAAGGGTTGTAATATCTGATATATATCTTGTATGTTCCAGTAGAAGGTAATGCAGCATTCAGGTTATTCCCTGTACCCAATTGCGTACTTTCTCTAAACCACGTTATGTTTTGATAAGTACTTGTAGTGCTTAATGTATAATTAGCACCTGATTGAGTAATATTTATCCTGTCGCTGCATAAAGCAGGATTACACGACCAAAATCGATAGCAGCACATTCGCCAACCTATTCCGGGCACAAAAAATCTAACCGTAACTGTTCTGTATTCACAGGTAGTAGGTACAGGATAGAAGGTACTTTCAACCCCGGACCCAAGGGATTGACTGGTTTCGTCAATGATCCAGCTCATATTCTGATATGTCTGGTCAAGTGAAAACTTATATCCACTTCCATCTACATAGTTTATTTTTATTAAGTCACAATTAAAGGGATTACAAAAATATACCAACCTGCAGCATATCCTCCACCTACCAGATGCATCTTTGTATTTTACAGAAATCCATCGTGTAATACAATTGACAGGATATGGTACAGAAATGGTTGAAGAAGTACCTAAAATAGTATTAGGTGCATCATCAAAATACCAACTTATATTTGTCGCTCCTGATTCTTCCAGATGGAACTGCCCGTTGTCGTTAGAAAAGCCATAATAAATGTTACCAAAACAATCATCAGGTGCACATAAGTAGATTCTCAAACAACAAATCCAGTATCTCGTACCGTCAAAATATCTGACACTGATGGTACGCCATCCACATGGATTTACAGGAAGAACAAAGTTACTTGTAGCTGTTGTACCAAGACTTTGACCCGTTTCGTCCAATGTCCAACTTATATCTGAAAATCCGGCAGAAAGATTAAACTGATATCCGGAATTCTGAACAAACTTCCAGCCAATACTGGTACAGGAAAACGGGTTCCCTCCGCGCATTGTAATACATTTATACGCCAGACATCCGTTAGGTTTCAGATAAGGAAAGCAAATAACGTAATCTTTATTTTGTGGCAAAGCAACAGTGAGATTGGCAAGCCCTGCACTATTCGTCACAGGTACATCATCAACCAACCATGGCTGGCCTTGAGCAATTGTTATATTATTACTCTCGATAATATATTCCATTGTACTCTCATTGCCACCAAACTTTGGTCTCAACATACCATCATGAGGTTCAAATACAGGTGTGCATGGGTCTAAATGAACAAACCAGCAATAACAATATATAAAACATCCTATTTTTATTTCTACACATATAATATAATTTCCATAATGCGGGTATGAGTAATTAATGCTCTGTGCCGCAGATGTTCCGCCATCGCCAAATTTCCATTTATAGGTAGCCTGATTATTTCCGGGATTGGGCAAAGTGATGGAGACCGTTTTATCATTAATTGAAGGTGTAATTGGGTTTGTAATATAAACCGGAGGTAGTGTTCCGGAGCAGGTTGTATTATTTCTGCACAACTTCAGACAATAAGTCGACATTCCACAACCATTTGACGCAATTAGGCATACATTGATGCATTTGCCGGAAGGAATAGAAATAACAGGAGATGTAGAGCTCACATTGCCCGAAATATATTGTACTCCTGTTTCTGAAAACTCCCATTGAATACTTGAAGCATTTGTTGAACCGGAACTATTTAAGGTAAAAGTATTATTTGATGCGTTATTTGTTGCCGAAAAGTATGCAATTGGCCCTCCATTGCACGGTCCAACAGTAATTGTTTGGCAACACTCATATACTAATGCTCCACCAAAATACAATTTATAACATACAATATATGTTCCGTTAGATGGGAACAAAATGACAGGATTTAAAGAAGTTGATGATGTATTGTCGACATATTGGATATTTACATTGCTGTTCACAGTCCACTCTGCGGTATAACTTGAAGGCAAACGGGTAGGTGTAGGATCATCACAAAATTGGCTGTAAAAATTAATTGTTCTTGGAATATAGTATTTTGGAATATACCTGAAACATTTTAAACAACCGTCACAATAATCACCTGTACAATCTCCCAATTGCCATTCATTTTCTGTATATCCGGCCTTTCTGGCGTAACATGGATTAGAGTACACCTGCCCATTTACACATACAGGGTTATATTCTGCTGTACATGGAGAGTTAAGTGTTGATTCCTGATAGCAGATATTATCAATATAATATTCCGTGTTTGTTACGTTTGATATTGAATAAAAATTAAGGTCCGTAAGTAAATTAGATCCGTAATCAATTCTTTTATAAACAAACTGTCTGTTGTTAAATATTTCTAAAGATCCATTTACATTACCTACTTTAGGTCTAATAATAATACTAACTTTAAACCATGTATTTTCTGGATATTGCAAATTGGCAACCTGAATTTCACCATTTGCTTGGGTTGGGGTAACCACCTTTAATATTCCATTATTATATCTGGCAATAAATGTATATAAATTTGGAGCATTAGTCTCCAATGCCCAGGACCCTGATTTTTCTGTCGGTATATACATCATCCATTCTAATCTGGTAGGGGATGTTATTGTCCTGCTTATATTATAATCGATATTGGATGTATTTCCATATTTGACCGATTTAAAGCCGCCTGCAGTAATGGTATTGACAACCTGAGCCTGATGACTGTTGTTATTACTTGTAAATAATGAAAATTGCGGTGAACCCTGAGGAATAAGATTGCCTGTATTCAAATTTTCGAACCCTGCACAATTGCTATAAGAAGGTACAAAGACAGGACAAAAACTGCAATCCTGAACAAAAAATTCAAGAGTATTACAGTTTATTGCATTTCCAAAATCATTATATGGTACAACTTTTATGAAAATTGGCCCTAGAGGAAGATTATTTAATTGATAAGTTGTTACATTTCCGACATCCAGATTATTGATAATTTGTGTACCTGACTGTGTAGTTCCAACCGTAAGCTTGTAACCGATAGCATTTGATACTGCTGCCCAGACAATCGTTTGGTTGCTTGAAATATTCGAACCTGACAAAGGGGAGGTGACTTCTGTGCATGAAGGAACAGGGTTCGTACACCCGACATATTCTATGTTTATGGTATAGTCCTGGTTAAGAGTTCCCCAAAAAGCTCTGCTGTCTACCGTTACAAAATAATCATAATTTGAATTTAAATTTACATTGCTGAATGAATTATCAGCTTGTACAAAACATCGGACCCATCCGCTAGTTTTGTGTTTTCCAATCAATGCAACATCAATATTATGGTTTGTTACAGAGGTAAGTTGTGCATTGATAGATCCTGTGCTAACAGGAATAGTATAAATAATTTCCTCCGCTAAATATTCCGGGTTTCCAACAATATTTCCATCCTCCGGTAAGTATTTAGATATTGAGTTACTTATACCAAACGGATATACCATTGTTCCAGAAAAAACCCCGCATGAATTATTTTGTTCGATATCACATATCCTCTGAAATCCAACATTACCAGTGCAACATTCCTCAGTTAATAATATTGAGAATTCTCCATTACCAGTATATCCATGAACAACAATATAGGTAACTGCACCTTTATTTACAGGACCACCTCCGTCTCCACATACGGTGACTGACTCATCACTTGTATTTGAAAACGTGCTGCTTCCTATGCAAAGTGTAGGATCACAATCAAAAATGATAAACAAATCCAGATCTGTATTTGAAAAATTTGTTAACGAAACGGTGTATGATCCTGACCCTGTAAGTCTAAAAATTTTTGTCCCTCCAATATGCGATGATTGTAAGTTGCAATAATTAACAACTGAACTACCTGTGGTTGAAGTTCCTATTGGAATATTTACAAATAAATCCTGAGCATTGTTACAATCTAATTGGGCAAAAACATTTTGCACAATAAAAGAAAAGATGAAAA
>JACMLK010000243.1 GCA_014379665.1 Saprospiraceae bacterium
GGTGTATATTCAGATAATTGTCCAAATGCCGTCGTCTCTGTGACAACAAGAAATTTACTTGACATGTGCAATACAGGACAAATAAAAAGAGATTTTATTGTGACGGATGTTGGCGGAAATACAGCATCGTATACCCAGACCATCTATGTGATTGATATTGATTTGTTTGATTCAGCCGATATCACCTGGCCTGCACCAAATGTGAATTATAATAATTGTAATGATCCTGATCCTGATACAAATGTCACAGGCGCTCCGGTTTTAAATACGGATCATTGCAATCTTGTAGGTGCTACTTACGTGGATCAGACTTTCAGTCATCCTTTTGAATGTAGCTTTATCCGTCGTACCTGGACAGTCATAGATTGGTGTCAGTACCAGACAAATACACCAGGTAGTCCGGGTAAATGGACATTTGTCCAGAATATAAATGTCATTAACAATGTACCTCCCGTAATCGGATCAAAAGTATGTAGGGATACCACTATCTGCACCCAAAATGCAAATTGCTTTGCCAATGTGACCTTTAATGCCACGGGAACAGATGACTGTTTGCCTGTCAATATCACTTGGTTATATAAAATTGATCTTGGTAATAATGGAGGTTTGCCTGATATTACAGGTAGTGGGGCTACAGTGACAAGACAATACAATATCGGAACCCATAAACTCACCTGGGAAGCCAAAGATAAATGCGGTAACATCAGTACATGTTTTTTCCTTTTTACCATCAGGGATTGCAAAGCACCAAATGCCATAGCCATGCAGGGTCTGGCAATCAATCTTGCACCTCCGCTTGGTACAGCCACTATTTGGGCATCTGATTTCAATAATTCCAGCAGTGACAACTGCACTCCTTCTGCACTATTAAAGTATTCATTTTCATCAGATATTACTAATACAGGAAGGGTGTTCAACTGTGATAGTCTCGGGCAAAGATTGATTGAATTATGGGTTACAGATCTAGCCGGCAATCAATCCAAAACGATTACTTATGTCATTGTACAGGACAATCAGAATTTATGCGGTCTGGGCAATAAAGTCAACATAAAGGGTAAGGTATTTACTGAAGACAATATAAGTATTTCTGACACCAAAGTCATCATTGACGGAGGAGAGACTGACAGATCACTTATGACAGACACCATCGGTCAATACTATTTTGCCGATTTGGCAAAATACAATAATTACGAGCTCTTGCCCATAAAAGACACCAATCACCCTGAAGGTGTAAGCACCATAGACATTGTAATGATACAAAGACATATTTTAGGTTTAAAACATCTTGATTCTCCTTTTAAAATGATTGCGGCAGACGTAAATAATTCCCAATCTATTACGGCTGCTGATCTTGTTGAACTAAGAAAACTTGTTCTGGGGGTCCAATCCAAATTCAGTAAAAACACTTCCTGGAGATTTGTAGATGCAACTTATACTTTTAATGATGCTTCGTATCCATGGCCTTTTATGGAGAAACTCAATTATGAGGCACTTGCCACAAATATGAATCATTCAGACTTCATTGGGGTCAAAGTGGGTGATGTAAATGGCAGTGTCTCGCATGATTTTAGAAACAATACAGAACATCGCGGACATCACCCTGTCAGTATTATACTGGATGACACGGAAATAAAATCAGGTGCTTTGGTTTCCATACCTGTTAAGTCGGAAAGTCTGAATGGCCTCCTGGCTTTCCAATGGACATTTGAGCTGTCACCGGATATGGTTTATGAAGGATTTGAAGCTGTAGATATACCTATCAGAAATGACAATATTGCAGAAGTATCCGTTGGTGGGAAATCATTTCTGACTCTTTCTTATGATGATTTGAATGGAATCTCTGTTAAGGAAAATGTTACATTATTTAACCTTTTGTGCAGAACCAAAAAGGATACCAAAGTTAGTGATATCATTGCGCTTAAAAATAATGTAACACGGTCAGTGGCTTACACGACAGAAGAAGTGGAGAAGAATTTATCGTTGGTTTTCAGACCTGTGATAAATGAAAATCCATCTATAGTGATGCAAAACCATCCGAATCCATTTAAAGATCAGACTTCTTTTATCATAGAACTTCAGGAAAAATCACCGGTGAACATCACCGTGTATAACAGTGAGGGTGTCACCGTATGTCGTATTACAGAAACGATTGGTGTAGGTCAACACACTATTACCCTTACAGAAAAACAACTCGTTGATGGATTCGGCGTATTTTTCTGTCAGGTCAAAGCAAAGGGACTGAATGAAGTCATCAGAATGCTGAGAATTGAATAACTGATATTTTTAAAACTGGCGATGATAATAGTAGAGAAGCTGTTGGAGTTAAATACTTCAACAGCTTTCTTTTTTGAGATGTAAAGTTAAATAACCAGCAACTACTTTTCACTATCCGGGATATTTTTGTAACTTTGTTTCACAAATCTCAGAGCGTAAAACTGACTTCATGTCTTTAAGAATTATATTTACCTTAGTTTTAAATTTTTTACTTGTATCATCTTTTTTTGGACAGGATGAAGATGCACACATGATAAAAAAAATACACGATGAGGCCCTTGGAAACGGCAAAGCATATTTCTGGCTCAAAGAGATGTGCCAAAATCATGGAGGAAGAATAGCGGGCTCAGAAGCTTATAATAGTGCCGCAAATTATACTCGCCATATGCTTTCAACGATCAGAGGTGTAAAGAGTTACTTTCAATCCTGTGAAGCAGCTTACTGGAAAAGGGGAGACAAGGAGAAAGTATTCATCATGGATGAAAAAGGAAAAAAAACGCATCTTCATGCCCTTTCTTTGGGCAACTCTGTCAGCACACCGGGCAAAGGTATTACGGCTGAAGTCATAGAAGTACAAAGTCTGGACGAAGTGGAAAATCTGGGATTTGCCAACATAAAGGGGAAAGTAGTATTCTTTAACAGGCCCATGGACCCTACGCAAATAAGAACATTCAGTGCCTATGGAGGTGCCGTTGATCAGCGTGCTTATGGACCTTCAAAAGCTGCTGAGTATGGTGCAGTAGCTGCAATAGTGAGATCGATGACCACTGCTTCAGATGACTTTCCGCATACCGGGCTCACTATATATAATGACAGTTTGCAAAGAATACCTGGTATTGCCATCAGTACCAATGACGCAGACAAATTAAGCGCCAAACTTAAAACCGGCCGGATTAAAGTGTTTCTTAAGACCAATTGTAAAATGATGGGTATGAGGCCTGCGCCTACAGTTATCGGTGAAATGACCGGCTCCGAATTTCCCGATGAAATCATTTTGATAGGCGGCCATTTGGATAGTTGGGATGTTGGTCAGGGTGCACATGATGATGGCTCAGGATGTATGCAGGCCATGGAAGTTTTGCGTATTTTTGAAGCAACGGGATATAAGCCAAAACGGACTATCAGAGCCGTATTGTTTTCGAATGAAGAAAATGGTTTGGTGGGAGGCATAAATTATGCAAAAATATCAAATGAATCCGGTGAGTTTCATCTTGCTGCCCTTGAATCAGACGCAGGAGGATTCTCTCCGAGAGGTTTTAGTTTTGATGCAGATACTGCTGTTTTCAAGACATATTTCAGACATATAAATCAGTGGCTTCCATTATTAGAAAGTTATGGGTTATCATTCGAAAAAGGTGGTTCAGGGGCAGATATTTCACTTTTAAAGTCACAAAAGGGATTGCTTATAGGACTTAGACCCGACTCTCAGAGATATTTTGATTTTCATCATACCGCTAATGATAGAATTGAAAACGTGAACAAACGTGAACTTGAACTTGGGGCAGCAGCAATGGCAAGCCTGATATTTTTAATCGACAAATACGGAATAAAGTGAGTATACAAACCGGACAAGAAATCATTGAAGTAGGAGATCTGTCTTTTATCAAATATATACATGCTATAACTATAGAAGAAAAAGTGCAAGAGATAGCAGACAGCATAAGGGAAGATTTTCATGAAAAATATCCTATGTTTCTGGTGGTGATGAACGGCGCCTTTATTTATGCAGCTGACCTCATCAGAAAACTGGATTTTCCGTGCGAGCTGAATTTCGTACGCATAAAATCATATCACGGCACTGAAAGTACCGGTAAAATTGACATTTATATGCCGCCAAATATAGAACTTAAAGATCGTCATCTGATTATTGTGGAGGATATCATTGATACGGGTAATACTATGGCGGCTTTTATTCCCGAACTTGAATCTTTTCTGCCTACATCTGTGAGTCTGACTTCTATATTGGTCAAACCGGAAGCACACAAGCATGATATCACCACTCATTATCCCGGATTTGTCATACCCAATAAATTTGTGGTTGGTTACGGACTTGATTATGATGGTATGGGGCGAAATCTCAAAGACTTATATCAGCTTTATCAGGAATCATGAGTAAATCAATGGAAAAAGCAGTAAATATAGTTCAAAAGCTAATGTATGAAAATGATGCTTTTTCAAAATGGATGGATATTGTGATTCTGGATATTTCACCGGGCAACTGTACTTTAAAGGCAGAAATAAAACCTGCTATGCTCAACGGTTTCCAAATATGTCATGGGGGTGTGACCTACTCCATAGGAGACAGCGCTCTTGCTTTTGCCAGCAATTCACATGGCATAAAAGCTGTGTCTGTAGAAACATCGATTTCTCACACAAAGACTGTATATAGTGGGGATACCATAACTGCCGTAGCCACTGAAAAAAATCTGACACGTAGGTTTGGAATATACGAAGTAGTATTGCACAATCAAAAAAAAGAGATTGTAGCCTTGTTTAAAGGAACAGTATTCAGAACTGACAAAGAATGGGAAGTCTGATCCCCTGATTTGAGACATCAATTTGTGAGTAAAAACTTGGAACTAAAGAAGTTAGTTAAATGTTAAAATAGGGTATTATAAAAATTAAGTTATAATTTTGCACATTAATTTAATTAATCAAATCGTGATTTAAGACACTAAATATAAAAGTTAGGTAAAAAAATATGAAGAATGTAGTCTTTGTTTTATGTATCATGGCTGTTTTTTTAATAAAACCAAAAGCACAGGGAATAGAGTTTTTTCATGGATCCTGGCAGGAAGCCTTAGCTAAAGCCAAAGCTGAAGATAAACTTTTGTTTGTAGATGCTTTTGCCAAATGGTGTGGACCATGCAAGGCAATGGCAAAAAATGTATTTACACAACAAAAAGTGGGAGACTTTTTTAATGCTAATTTCATAAATCTCAAACTGGATATGGAAGAAGCGGATGGAGTGACCTTTGGACACAAATACCCTGTATCTGCATACCCCACGTTGTTTTTTCTGGACGGAGATGGCAAAGTGATCAGAAATATTAAAGGTGGGCAGCAACCGGATGGACTCATATCCCATGGAGCCGAAGCAATCAAAAAAAATGATAAGAGTGGTAAATTTGAAGAAAAGTATAATGCCGGGGACCGCAGTTATGATCTGGTTTTTGGTTATGTAAAAGCCCTTAACGCAGCCGGTAAACCTAGCCTGAAAGTATCAAATGATTACTTGTATTCAAATCCGGCCATCAGCGATGAACAACGACTGAAATTTATTATGGAAGCAGCTGTGGATGCAGACTCAAGGTTGTTTGATTTGGTGATAACCAACAAAGAGAAAATAATTGATTTGATGGGTCAACAGGTATTTGATGAAAAATGCAGATCAGCCTGTCAGGTAAGCGTTAAGAAAGCAGCAGAATTTGAAATGGAGAACTTGCTTAATGAAACTATAGATAAAGCAAAAAAAACAATTCCAAATGAAGCAGAAGTTTTTGCAGCAAAATCAGAAATGTTATTTTATAAATCAATGAATAATAAGCAAAAATACATATCAGCATATAAATTTCTGGCTAAAAAATCATCCAAAAATGCTGATCAACTCCAATTTATCATAAAGGATATCACAGGCAGTTTTAAAGAAAATAAAGATATGATATCTGATGCAGCTGACTATGCTGAGACTTTGTTTAACCTTAAAAATGAAATGGAAACGCTGAATATTTACTGTAGCGTATTGGTATTGAATAAAGAAGTGGATAAAGCTATCGATGTTGTTAAAAAACAAAAGGATAAGGCAGAAAAAGATGGGCAGGATGTATCCGGCTACGATGGATTACTAAATTATTTGAATTCCAAAAAAGCCTGATCTCATGATTAGAATAAAAAGTATTTATAATATTTAACTTTTATTTGACATTTTTAGAAAAAGGATTATAGTCTTTGGTGGGTAATGAATCATCTTACAAAAAAAATTAAAATTAACATTAAAATGAAATCAACAATTATGTTATTGACCATTTTGGTCTCTTCGTTCCTAAACATCATGACAGCTCAGGTAGCTACAGAGAGACGGGTATCCATGAGTCTGGGACCGCAAAACGCTTATTTTATTGATATTCCCGGCGCCGATAAAAAAATGGCCCAAAAGACTTTTGAAGAGTTTGTAAAGGAATATGGAAAACTTAAAGAAAACGGAAAAGCCAGAGAACATTTTTTGACGGCTACTAAAATTCATATCATTAATGGCACATCACCGGTAGACTTATATGCAAAATTTGAAGAAGGTAAAGATATGGCAACTGCTTATGTTTGGGTTGATCTTGGAGGAGCATTTGTAAATTCTGTGGATAACCCTTCTCAATCCGCTGCTTTAAAACAGTTTTTATACGATTATTTTATAAGTGTAAGGAAAAAAGTCGTGGCCGAGGAATTGAAAGTGGAAGAAAAGAGGTTGAGTAGTCTTGAAAAGGATCTTAAAAAACTGATGAACAAAAACGAGGATTATCACAATGATATTGAGAAAGCAAAACAAAAGATTGCTGATGCAGAAAAAAATATTGATAAAAATGTGGTTGACCAGGATAATAAAGTAAAAGAAATTGAATCTCAAAAAACAGCAGTTGAAAAAGTAGTTCAAAAACTCAACGATCTGGGTAAAAAGGATTAATTTTTTAAAAGGATAACCTGATATAATATATCATGGTACTTTTACATCTTAAATGATTTTAAACATACTCTTAAATAAAAAGAAGGAGATGTCAGCACGAATGACAGCTCCTTTTTTGTTAAATTTGATCCATAAACGTCGTGTGGGATATATAATGGTCAGAATTTTATTGTACTTTTGAGGTTTAGTCTTATATTTGA
>JACMLK010000027.1 GCA_014379665.1 Saprospiraceae bacterium
GCAGGTCTGATACCTGCAGGGTCTCTCAAAACAAAAGCATCTCCATGACCAATCAAACCTGCCATGACATATCCTCCGTCAAATTTTCTGCTTGCACGTTGTAAGAGTCTTTGTACATCCAGGTGGTCAGCTATCAGTCCATTGATCTCCTGATTGGTATAACCTTCAGGTTTAAACCATGAGAAAAGCCGCTGCACTTCATCATCGAGAAAGTGACCGATTTTCTCCAGTACCGTGACAGTGTCTGATTTTTCTTTAGGATATTGGCCAACTGAAAGCAACTCAGCAAACAGTTCATCCACATTGGTGAGATTAAAATTTCCGGCCAACACCAGATTTCGTGTGATCCAGTTATTCTGCCTCAGAAAAGGATGTACCGTTTCGATCGTATTAGGGCCATGCGTGCCATACCTGAGATGACCTAACAGAAGTTCGCCGGTGTATGGTTTATTATCTTTAAGCCATTTGGGATCATTTAGTTGTTCTTTTGTGATATCTGTAAAATGTGAAAACACACCTTCAAAAAGATCTTTCAAGTATTGGGGACTATTGCTTCTACGACGACTGATATATCTGGTTCCCGGTGTGGAGTCAAGCTTGATAGTTACTAATCCTGCGCCATCCTGACCCCTGTTGCGCTGTTTTTGGAGGAGGAGGTTCATTTTGTTCAGACCATAAAGCGCCGTGCCGTATTTTTGATGGTAATAATCGAGTGGTTTCAGTAGTCTGATCAAAGCCATTCCACATTCGTGTTTTATTTGGTCACTCATTATTTTGTATGTTGATGCAATTCAGGATGGGTACAAAAATTAATTCTTTAATAATATAACAGAGTAAATATTATTTGGTTACCAACATATATTTATTCTTCTTTCCGTTTTCAACCATGATGTACTGATCATGAAGTACATCGCTAACAGAAATTATGTGCTCGTGTGTTGTAATCTTTAACTTATTGACGGATATAGCGTTATTCATGATGGCATTCCGGACTTCATTTTTTGAAGATAAGATCCCAACATTTACCAGTAAATCAGTTATGAGTACACCATTTTTGATATCATCCATGTTCAGCTCATAGGCTGGAATTTCCTGAGCAATTATATCCAACTGGAATGGGGTCATTTTTTGTAATGACTCCGCAGTGGCGTCTTTGGTGAATAACACATTGGTAACTTCCAATACGGATTCAAAAGCATCATCAGAGTGTACCCTCCTGGTCAGCTCTTCGGCCAGAATAGCTTTTAATCCGCGTGGATCACTTGCATATACCTGTTCAAGGTTTTCTACTTCTTCCTTTGTTTTCAAGGTAAAATATCTGAGGTATTTGGGCAAATCGGCATCATCCGCATTGATCCAGAACTGATAAAATTTATAAGCAGATGTGAGTGTCGGGTCCAACCATATATTACTTTGTTCAGATTTTCCAAATTTGGTTCCATCCGCTTTAGTGAGCAAAGGAGTTGTCACAGCATAAGCTTTACCTTCAATATTCCGGCGTATAAATTCCGTTCCTGATGTGATATTGCCCCATTGATCAGAACCACCCATCTGTAGCAAACAATCATATTTATCAAATAAAATCTGAAAATCATAGGCTTGAAGCAACTGATAACTGAATTCTGTAAATGAAAGTCCAGTCTCCAGCCTGTTTTTTACACTATCTTTGGACATCATATAACTAACGGTTAGGGTTTTGCCCACATCACGGAGAAAATCAAGCACATTCATTTCCTTATAGAAATCATGATTATTGACAATAATGGCTGCGTTGGGACCATCAAAATTCAGAAATTTTTTGACTTGCTCTTTTTGAAAAGCCAGATTGGTGTCCAGTTCTTCATATGACTTTAGGTCCCTTTCCTTTTCCTTGAAAGATGGATCGCCTATTCTTCCGGTAGCACCTCCCATCAGCACGATAGGTTTATGGCCCGAGAGTTGGAATAACTTTAGAAGCATGATCTGTACAAAATTACCAATAGTCATACTCGGGGCCGTCGGATCAAAACCGATGTAACCGCATATTTTTTTACCATTGAGCAATTCCTCCACTCCGGGAGTAGCATCATGCAACATCCCACGCCATCTCAATTCTTCTATAAAATTCATTACATTTGCATTTTTGAAAGGGCAAAAGTAAGATTTTAAACCCAATCAGGCATGAATATTGAGCATTTTATAGCCAAAAGAATCGCACTCACCAATACAGGTTCATTCACTAAGGTGATCATTCGCATAGCCATAGTGGCGATAGCTGTGAGTTTATCTGTGATGATCCTCACTACTGCCATCATTTCCGGATTCAAAAAAGAGATCACTCAAAAGATCTTTGGCTTTTGGGGACATATCCACATTACGGACAGCAACATCAACAGAAATTTTGAACTTACACCGATCGATATTAATCAGGCGTTTTACGATCAGATCAGGGATGTCAAACAGCTTGATTATGAAGAAGAAGTCAGCATTTTAAACTACAAAATTCAAGGTAAGGTAATTAATAAAACTACTTTAGGTGGAGTGAAAGTGGTACAACCTTATATCATCCTGCCGGGATTGTTGAGCACAAAAGATAATTTCCATGGCGTTTTACTCAAAGGTGTAGATGAAAAATACGATTGGGAAGCTATGGAGCATTTTATCGTGGAAGGCAAAAAAGTAAGTTACTTAAAAGACTCTACCTCAGCAGAAATGCTGTTGTCAAAAAATATTGCAGATAAGATGCAAATCAAGACAGGTGATAAGGTAGTCTTAAGTTTTATAAGGGATAATGCCCGGATAAAAAAAAGATTTCAGATCTGTGGTATCTATAATACAGGATTGGAAGAGTACGACAAAAGATTTGGTGTGGTGGACATGCACAAACTTCAGGATATTCTGGGATGGCAGGCCAATCAGGCACAGGGTATGGAGGTGGTGCTGGATGACGTAAGGGATCTGGACCTGATATCGGAATATGTATATTATGAAATCCTACCTCAGGAGTTTTATGCAGAAACCATCCGATCTAAATTTCCGGGTATCTTTGAATGGCTTGGTCTTCAGGATATCAACGAAAAAATCATTCTCCAACTCATGGTACTGGTAGCTATTATCAATATGATCACTGTACTGCTGATCCTGATTCTGGAAAGAACACAAATGATTGGTATCCTGAAATCTCTGGGTATGAGCAACCGTAGTGTGCGAAAAATCTTCCTGTACAATGCAGGGTATATCATATTTTTTGGACTTATTGCCGGTAATATCCTGGGGTTAGGGGTGGCATATTTGCAGAAACATTTTCAATTTATAAAACTCGACGAAGCAAATTACTACCTCAGCACGGCTCCTATTGAGATCAACTGGATCGGTATACTGTTGCTAAATGCCGGAACCCTGATTGTGACGCTGATTTTCCTTATCATTCCGACTATGCTTGTGTCAAGGATCACCCCTGTCAAAGCGTTAAGATTCGAATAATCCATGGGAAGTTTAATATACTTTTTTATGGAGTTGCCGATCCGTTTAAAAAGATTGATCAAACATATAGCGTATCCGTTTTATAGAAAAACTATTAATGAGTTTCCGCCTGAAGGACCATGGGAATGGATGGGGGATCTTCCTTTTTACCTGATGGATACATTAGCAGTTCCGGAGATATACCATAGTCTTTTCCGTTTATTCAAATGGAATACAAGACATCTGACGCGGGAAGAAATTGAAGTTTCCAAAAGTATCTTTGGTGATATGATAGATTATAATCTCGTTAAGGTGGATAATAAGGCAAGGTTCGGTACCAAAAAAACAGCCCTTGCCTATGTGAGTTTTAATACGATCAACTATCTCGGAAAAATAGCTCCGGCAATATTCATTCATGAGATGGTACACGTATGGCAGTATCAGCGGTTTGGAAGTATTTACATTGCACGGGCTATCAAAGCGCAAAGAAGTAAGGCAGGATATGATTACGGTGGGGTAAGCAATCTTTATCAGATCATGATCAAAGGGGGAAGTCTGCTCGATTTCAACTTTGAACAACAGGCTGACATTATAGAAGATTATTATAAAATGCTGCATAATCAGGATTCAGCAGGTCCGATGAATTTGAGTATTTATGAATATTTTGTGCGGGAGGTGAGGGGGGATGTTTGAAAGGGGTGTGCTCGTGTCTGATATTACGCCCTTTCAGGGCTGTGGTTCCCTTGTTTTAGTTAGATAGGGCTTACACCCTATCTTGGGATATTACGGCCTTTCAGGCCTGTTTAGTGCGGCTCTTCTGAAGTCACCGATCGTCGAAGTTTTCCAACTTCGATGCTGTGGTTCATATGTATTAGTAGTTAGGGCTAACACCCTATCTTGTGATATGGCAGCCTTTCAGGCCTGTTTAGTGCTGCTTCTCTGAAGTCGTTTGGTACTTAGAAAGTTGATCCCAGCGGGATCAAACTATGTTTGAAATAAATGCATCCCCCATTCAATGATCCCGGAGGGATCACACTATTATGGACTACATTCAGAGAAGTAGTGACAAGTAAAGGAATTATTCACTACAACTTTTCTTCCTGTTCATAAATCAGACTACCTCTGTATTTCTTAAAAGGAATTTTTAATATCGTACCAATATCATGAACTTCATTGCTATCCATATGGGTATCTACCCCATACACCAATTTACTGTTGTCAACCATTGCATAAGTACCAAAAATCCGATCCCAGATAGAAAAAATATTACCGTAGTTTGTATTGGTATATGGCAGCCGGTAATGATGATGGATGCGATGGATATCAGGTGTGCAAAACACCACCCCAAGCATGTTATCCAACCACTTGGGCATCATTACATTGGCATGATTGAATTGGGTGAGTACGACTGACATAGTCTGATACAAAAAGACCATCCACATCGGGGCGCCTATGATGATCACCGCCAAAGTAGTAAATACAAATCTGAAAACGCTCTCCCCGGGATGATGTCTGTTGGCTGATGTGGTATCAATGTGCTGATCGGTGTGATGTACCAGATGGAATCTCCACATCCACCGTACCTGATGTTCAAGCCAATGAATAAACCAGGCACTGATCAGGTCCATGAGCATAACACCCACTATTAAAAATACCCATATTGGCATGTCGATGATATACAACAGACCTATCTTATTGACGACTACATATTCAGACGTTTTTACAAGGATAAAAGCCATAGAAAAATTTATCACTATGGTTGTCAGTGTAAAAAATATATTCACTTTGGCATGTTTCCATTTTCTGTAATCAAATCTGAATAGCGGTACGGCACTTTCTATCAGCCAGAATACAGTGAGGCCTCCCACCAGTATCAGTGTGCGATGTGAAGATGGTATGGTACTGAAATAGTCTATGATGGAATCCATGAGGTCAGCGTTTTGATATTGGCAAAGATAGAATAAATTGTTCTTTTCTGAGTTGTTGTTTTATAGCTCGCTATGGGTTTCTTTTTTATGCTTACTTTTACCATCAAATATATCCGGATGCCGTTTCAACATATCAAAGTCATAGGTTTTGATGCAGATGATACCCTTTGGGTCAATGAGCCATACTTCAGGGTGGCTGAAGAGAAATTTTGTGATCTGCTGGAAGCTTATTTGCCAAGACATTCTATTAACAGGGAGCTTTTTGCAATGGAAATTGGAAACCTACCTGTCTATGGGTATGGCATTAAAGCGTTTATGCTTTCTATGATAGAAGCTGCCATCCAGATATCGGGTTCTACATTGCCCGCAGATGTTATATCCAAAATAATTGAGATTGGTAAAGAACAACTGGACCACCCTGTAGAAGTATTAGAAGGTGTGGAAGAAGTACTGAAGACTCTTAATGAGAAATACCGTTTAGTGGTGGTGACAAAAGGAGACCTGCTTGATCAGGAGCGAAAACTTACAAAATCCGGACTGGAGAAGTATTTTCATCACGTTGAAATAGTATCGGATAAACGTCCGGCTGACTATTTAAAGCTGCTTAATCATCTGGAAATAAAACCCGAAGAATTCCTGATGATTGGCAACTCGCTTAAATCGGATGTACTTCCTATTCTGGAGATCGGCGGATATGGCATCCATATCCCTTTTCACACTACGTGGGAACACGAACATGTCGATGTCACCATCGATAACCCGGGATTCCGAAAGATTGATCACATCCATGAAATCCACCAATACCTTTGATATGCACACAAAACTTGACATATTCACTTGGAACAGAAAGGAAGTCTTTCAGTTTTTTAAAGATTTTGACGAACCATATTTTGGTATCACCGCAGAGGTAGATGTCACAAAAGCATATGCTACTGCCAAAGAAATGGGTACTTCCTTTTTTCTGTTTTATCTGCATAAATCACTGGGGGCAGTTAACAGACTGGAACCATTCAGATATCGTTTAGTGGATGATGAGATACTGATATACGACCATATTCATGCATCGGCAACTGTCAATCGGGAGGACAGGACATTTGGGTACAGTTTTATGATTTTTGACGAAGACTTTCAAGTATTTGAACAAAATGCTATATCAGAAATCAGTAGAATCAGGACTACAACCAATCTTTTCCCCGAAAGAAATGGAGTGGATGCTGTGCATTATTCATCATTGCCGTGGGTGAAATTTACTTCACTCAGCCATGCGCGCAGATATCGTAATGGAGACTCCGTACCAAAGATATCTTTTGGTAAAATGACAACCGACGACCATGTACGCACTATGCCCTGTTCTGTACATGTACATCATGGACTTGTGGATGGAAAAGATGTAGGTGATTATTTTGAGTTGTTTCAGGAATTGTTGGATGGAAAATAAATATACGACCGCACACATTCACCGTAATCATGGTAAAAAACAGCCTTTCTGATCGCATCTTTAGCAACGTGATTGCCGGATTTCGCTAAAGAATCTCTATGCAATGTATTATTGTTTGCATTCTCAGACCCTTGGGAATAACCAATCCTATTTTCGATGACATCCAGTACTGACATAAACATCATCCGGGCGGGTTCATACACATCGCCTTCACGCCATACCTGTATGATGAGAAATGTCCAGGGTGCCATTTCTTCATTGGATGTCGGCAGGGTGTGTTTGCTCTGCTGGATAGTTTCATGACGTGTACAGGTGATCGATAATGAAGGCTCATACGTGGCTTTACACCCTTCAAAATCTATGTGCAGATACCCTAGTCTTACCGTCTTTTTATCGCCGTCATTGGCTTTATCCCACAACAGATGTCGGTTCAGCTTATACACCATCGGGTCGGAGGTGGTCTGCATCAGACTGCCTTTGAAATGTCTGCACGACTTTTTGCTGTATATATTTAGCCTCCTGAAAGCCATTTGTGCTTCAGGATTTCTCAGGCCATTGTTCAGTTGTTTGTACCCTTTTGGTTGGGTGTCGTCTGCACGTGATGTATTGATCATCACGCTCATAACGTCCATAGGATACTTATAGTCAGTGTATCCTTGGGTCATGTGTTTCATAGTTTGACGGAATATCTGACCTGCTTTTGTCGCCACCGCAAATTCAGACTGATTCTTTCGGGTTTCGGCGTATTGTGGTGCTGTCCGCATTTTTTCAAGGTCTACCTCCCCGATAGTGCGGGTTACTTTTTTCCCATTTAATGTATAACTGACTGTCTTACCCAACTTACCTGTATATTTAAAAACTCCTGTTTGCTTTGCCATAACCATGTTATTTTCCATAAAAACTGAATTTTAACAAAAAATATTTTATCAGCATACGACTTTAACATTTGATTTATCTCATTTGCGGTTGGATGGTTATACGACGTCCCACCGCTATATGCTGATCATGCAAAGAAAGTGGGAGGATCATGGGAATATCATGGGAGCGTCATGGGAGGATCGTGGGAGTATTATCGGGGCAACGTCGAGGCAACGTCGGGACAACCCCTGTAAATGGATGGATAATTTTGGTAGTTTTATTTGGCTCCGGCAAAACAAACGTTTTCCAAATGAATTTGGAAGACCATTAATATGTATTCCTTCTTTGATGGGTGACCAAATTTATTTGTCTGAGTTTATATGGACAGATCGGTTTTTAGTCGTTGAATCTGATATAAATAAAACAAAATTATGGGGGTTTAGGTTCCCTTTTTATTAGAGAAGTGGAGCGGGATTTCGGTCATCGAGTCAGCGGGTTGGCAGGTTGGCGTGTTGGCGTGTTGGCGGGATTGAGAGGGTTTGTTTTGAAAATAGTATAGTTTAAAATACTCTTACGTATTACAAACCTGTCCGGCATCTGACGGATGCTTAATATATTGATGTTGACAATTTCGACAATCAGGTTACATTTGTGTTCTCAAACTTGGCTAAATTTTATAACTTATGAACCAGCGATACTATATTCTAAGACCAGCCGTGGGCACCAAAGAAACCGGTATGGCCTATCCGGCTGTAGTCAGTTATAATGAGTATGATTTTGATGGGCCAAGATCTATTTATAAAATTAAACCTTTTGTAAATCCAGATTTTATTCCAGACCTTAGATTTCAGATTTCAAAGAATTCAAAATTAACTGACATTTTAACTCAGGCTACTTTTAGCTCGGTTGGTTTGTTAGTAAGTCAAAGATTTTTAGACTTTTTACTACCATTTAATGTTATTCCTTATATTCCTTTATCAGTAATAATTGAGGAGAAAGGCAATTTTATAGAATATTTCTGGTTACAGTTTTTGTGGAGCGATTGGCATAATTATTTGGACTGGGGAAAAACAACATTTGAGCAATTAATAAATGGTAAAGCTTATGAAATTGATATAAATTCATTTGAAGAATTTAATACTGAACGTCAAAAAAATAGATTTACTTTTGCTAAAA
>JACMLK010000244.1 GCA_014379665.1 Saprospiraceae bacterium
ATACAAAACTAAAGGCATCCCAATTGTCATCTGGAAAATATGATGAGATCATCCTTGCCAATGGAGTTATTCCTCGACAAATAGAAATCGACGGGATAAACCATCCAAAAGTATTAAGCTATACGGATGTATTGTCCAAAAAAGAATCTGTCGGAAACACAATTGCCATCATAGGTGCAGGTGGTATTGGATTTGATGTAGCAGAGTATTTATTACACTCCGATCATAGTAATAAAATAGTAGAAATTGAGACATTTCTTTCTTCCTGGGGAGTAGACACTCAATATTTAAACCCTGGTGGATTAACTGATCAGATACTCAGGTTGCCTTCAAGACAAATTTATCTTTTGAAAAGATCGCCCGGTAAACACGGGACCTCTCTTGGGAAAACTACAGGATGGATTCATAAAACAAGCCTTTTAAATCATGGTGTTCAAATGATAGCTGATGTTAAATATTTGAAAATAGATGACGTTGGACTTCATATAGAAGTGAAGGGAGAGCAAAAAGTGTTGATTGTTGATCATATCATTATTTGTGCAGGACAACAATCATCGAGGGAACTGTATAATGAATTAATTCAACTGGATTTATATCCACATCTGATCGGAGGTGCAAATGAAGCTGTCGAATTGGATGCTAAACGAGCAATACATCAGGCCTGCTGTTTAGCAGCCAATATATAAAACAATTTAAAACTAAAGTATTTTCATTCTTCCCAATTAAATCACCCTTGTTTTTTTAATTCAGATGAAAAATAGGTTACAAACTCTGTCAATGACATACTACCCACATCCCCATGCCCTTGTCTCCTCACCGAAACCTGACCATTTTCAAGTTCCTTGTCACCTATGATAAGCATGATGGGAATCTTCATTAACTCAGTGTCCCTAATCTTTCGACCTATAGATTCTGCTCTTTCGTCAATTATACCCCTTATATCATGTTTTGCGAGTTCTGCTTTTATTTCCTCACAATAGGGAATCAATCTGTCTGAAATAGGTAGTATCGCAAACTGATCAGGCGTCAGCCATAAAGGAAATTTACCGGCAGTATGTTCTATCAGGATGCTGATAAATCTCTCCATAGAGCCAAAAGGAGCCCTGTGTATCATAACAGGACGATGTGTCTGATTGTCAGAACCTATGTATTCCAATTCAAATCTTTCCGGAAGATTGTAATCAACCTGAATCGTTCCAAGTTGCCATGATCTGCCAAGGGCATCCTTAATCATAAAGTCGAGCTTTGGCCCATAGAAAGCTGCTTCACCCAGGACTGTAGTTGTCTCAAGGTCATATGCACTGGTTGCTTCTATAATAGCTTTTTCCGCAGCATTCCAGTTTTCATCTGAGCCGATATATTTTTCAGGTTTATCAGGGTCTCTAAGGGAAATCTGAGCAGTAAAATTATCAAATCCCATTTTTTTAATAACCATTGTGGTCAGTTCAAGTACTTTAAGAAATTCTCCTTTGACCTGATCTACTGTACAGAATATATGGGCATCATCCTGTGTAAATCCCCTGACACGAGTCAATCCATGGAGTTCACCACTTTGTTCGTATCTGTACACTGTTCCAAACTCACCAATTCTCAGAGGAAGTTCTCTGTATGACCTCGGTCTGTGTCCGTAAATCTCACAATGATGCGGGCAATTCATCGGTTTGAGCAGGAATTCTTCTCCTTCTTTAGGTGTTTTTATTGGTTGGAAACTATCCGCTCCATATTTTTCGTAATGACCTGATGTCACATAAAGGCTTTTACTTCCAATATGTGGAGTCACTACCATCTGATATCCCTGTTTTTCCTGCTCAATACGAAGAAAATTCTGAAGTCGTTCACGAAGATGTGTTCCCTTTGGCAACCATATAGGAAGACCCTGTCCGACTTTTTCGGAAAACATAAAAAGTTCGAGTTCTGCACCAAGCTTTCGATGGTCTCGTTTTTTGGCTTCTTCGAGTAATTCAAGATATTCAGTAAGCTCTTTTTGTTTTGGAAAAGTTATACCATAGATTCTGGTCATTTGTTTGCGTTTCTCATCACCTCTCCAATATGCTCCGGCCAGATTGGTCAGTTTCACTGCTTTAATAAAAGAAGTGTCAGGAATATGTGGTCCTTTGCAAAGGTCTGTAAAGTTCCCTTGAGTATAAAAAGTGATCTTACCATCTTCCAAACCTTCCAGTAATTCCAGTTTGTATTCATCATTTTTCTCTTTAAAATAAGCAATGGCATCATCTTTGGATACTTCACTGCGAATATATTCACTTTTATTCCGGGCGAGTTCTAATATTTTCTCTTCTATTTTTGGAAGGTCTGGTGGTGTTAAAGCAATACTACCCGTATCTACATCATAATAATACCCTTGATCAATCGCTGGTCCAATACCAAATTTTATTCCCGGATACAGCGATTCTAAAGCTTCTGCCATCAGGTGGGCTGATGAATGCCAGTAGGTTGATTTTCCTTCTTTATCATTCCAGGTAAAAAGCTTTACACTTGCATCATGATTAATTGCTCTGTTAGCATCCCAAATTTCCCCATTTACTGAGGCAGCAAGCACATTTCTTGCCAATCCTTCACTTATGGATAACGCTATTCCCATAGCTGAAATACCTTGTTCGTACTGCCTCATGCTACCATCAGGAAGGGTAATATTGATTTTTTGCATACAATTTTAAAATTAAAAAATGCAAAGGTAATGAAAATTTAATTTTTACATTAACTCCGCCAATTCAAACCATTTTTCTTCCTTTTCACTAATTTGTGAAATGATTTCATCAAGTTTCAGGGAAAGATCCATGATATTTTCAGAACTGAGCGCTGCATCATCAAATTTTAAAGTAATTTCATTCTTTTTCTCTTCAAGTTTTTTAATTTCTTTCTCCAGTCTTGCGAAATCTTTCCGCTGTTCATAAGTAGCTTTGTTCAAATTAGCAAGCGGGTCTTCAGTTTCTAAAATTGGTGTTTGTTCCTCTTTTGGTTTTTCTTTGTCTTCTAATCTTTTAAGCTCTCTATACTCCGAATAGGTGCCATTAAAATCTCTAATTTTAGCATCTCCTTCCAGAATAAATAAATGATCTACCAATTTATCCATAAAA
>JACMLK010000245.1 GCA_014379665.1 Saprospiraceae bacterium
GACGGATCCATCATCTTCATCAGACCACTACCAGAGGACTGTAAATCTGAAGTAGTAAAGCTACCTGGTATCAGGGGATTACAGAACCCGAATTTAGCAAACGGAGTAATCTCCGGAATTAGATACTCTGCAAGGCTGTGCACAATAAAATCCGATGGATAATTTCTTAAATCTACAATCAGACCTTCCGTGTCCTGGAACTCCTTCATGAGCTTATCTATCTGATGTTTTTTCAGAGTTCCCGGATTGATATAACCAATTCTTCCATTTTCTATTAGTTCTGATCCCTCATTTCCAGAGAGTAATTGCCTTTTATTCGTACAGGGTACTGTAATTGTCATTTTCTCATCGTCACGAAGAATCTCCATTTCCACTACTTGACTTTTTGTTCCAAGAAGGGCTTTGCTGAATACATTTACAAACCGGTCTTTATCCGATAAGGATAGATATTTACTGCAGTTTTCAATTCTGTCTTTTATACTTACTTCATCCATGGAAAGAACAATGTCTCCTGGCCGAAGAGGAATATTTTTTGTGGTATTCTGAGGTGCAACCTTGGAGATCACGATATCCCCATCAATATTTAGAAATTCCACTGCTGGCATGTAAGTACCAAAATACTCATCCAGAACATGCTGACTATCTCTAAAAAATGCATGGGAATCATGGATCAAGGTGGTCAGTTCTGATGCTGCCAGTACATAGGAGAGCTGGTCTTTTCCCTGAAGAAATATCGGAATCATCTTGTGTAATACCTGATCCCAGTCTTCCTCAATTATGTCTTTATATGGATAAAAATACTCAATGATATTCCAATAACGAAATAAAGACAGAAGACGCAAACCGCTGTCATCAGGTTTCATTCTAGAATAAGAAGACTCTGCCTCCATTTTGACTCTGATATCCTTATTGGGGAAAACTGCGTAGGCTTTAGAGGTATCTAAAACCATAACCTTATTTAGCTTTTTTAGATAACTGCTTAAATCTATTCCCAGTAGAGACTTATCTTCAATCCAAGATTGATCCGCTTCTAATATTACACGCTGATCTAGTATTGTAAGTAGCGGCTGATATTCTTCATTTACCTCTGGGATCTCGAAAGGGAACTGATTCAGCCACTTTACCATACAGTTCTGGGCTTCTTCTTGCGTTTTTGCCTCCAGCATCCCTGGCATCACCCGGAATAATTCCATATCCCAGTTCACATCGCCATTGGTAATGGATGGATGGCGGTATTTTACAAAGCCCCAGACTTTGGCCAGCTTATAAAGATTTTCTTCCTGTATACTGTTTAGATTGTCAATTCTTATCTTACTATCAGCCGAAAACTCTGTGTCCATTAATCTTTTCGGTTTTTCAGTATTCTGCTTTTGTGTATATAAGATGCAAACATAAGAAACTGCTAAAATAACTATGATTACAACAATTCCTGCAATCCACTTCTTTATTGAGTTTGTTTTTCTTTCCAAGTGACCACTCCTTTAACGTGTATTCTGCAACATAGAAACTTTTTTCCACCAGCAGTAGTTTTACATATTATCAAGTTCCTAATGTGCTTTCATATCAAATTTTTGCATTAGTTGTCTTATAGATTTCGTTGTAAATAATGTTCTATGTGGTAAGAAGTCAAAAACAGTGTTTACATAATTTCAGCTTCGTGCTGCGAC
>JACMLK010000028.1 GCA_014379665.1 Saprospiraceae bacterium
GTTCAGAAGGAGCAGACCGTATGTCCCTCACGGGTGCAAAAGTACAAGGTTTTTTGACAAATCAAAACAAATGAACTTACTCAATGGATAAAATATTCCAGGGGAAGCCACGAGGAGAATCAGCGGTGATGACAACCGGCTCATTTTTGACAGGATGCAAAAAAGACATTTTCAGACAATGCAAAGCAATAGAAAGATCGGGCAACGGATATGTGGCTCCATACTTGAGATCGCCAATGATAGGGCAATCTATTTTACTCAGTTGGGCCCTGATCTGATGAGACCGACCTGTGCGTGGATTTACCAGTAAAAGGATCTTCCCGTCGAGTTCGCCTTTGACTTCATAGGTCAGGATCGCTTCTTTGGTACCACTTTTGGGACTGGCATACGCTTTTACTATATTTTTGGTCTCGTCTTTTACGATGTGATGAGTCAAAGTTCCACTTAGTTCTTCAGGTCGTTTGCTGACAATAGCCAGATATGTTTTATCAATTTTTTGTTCCTGCAACATTTTATTCATTCGCACCAATGCTTTGGAAGTACGTGCAAAAATAACCACTCCGCTCACCGGTCTGTCCAATCTGTGAATCACCCCTAAAAAAACGTCACCCGGTTTTTTATATCTTACTTTGATATATTGTTTCACTGCTTCAGCCAGTGTATCATCTCCCGTATAATCGCCATGAACCAAACCGCCCGGAGGTTTATTCACAGCTATCAGGTGATTGTCTTCATACACCACTACAATGCCCTTTTTGTTAGATTGTCCCTTTCTCATTATCGGACAAAGATAAAACAAATAACAGGAATATATCTACGGAAGTCTGTTGATGTACAGATTAACGAGACCTTTTATCTAATGATCCCTATGCTTTGTCTAATAAAAGAACATTGGTAACCATATGATTTTGTATCTTTGTCTATCAGCATTTGATCGTAAGTAATTTTATATGACGGCAATTATTCCTGATATTAAAGTCAAATTAAAGTCATGGACCCGACATGATTCTTTTTACCATTTGATTTTCTGGATGTCTCTTTTTGTGGTAATGTTTGTGACCAGCATATCCAGTATGGGGTGGGTAGAGGCGTTCTTAACTGATATAGTCAATGTAGTTTTTTTTGCACTGATCGCATATTTTAATTATTTCATCTTATTCCCCAAATACCTGAAAGATAAAAACTTATGGTGGCATTTCGGTGCATTAGCTTTGACCTCAGTGCTTCTGACACCTATCAAAACTATTTGTTTGTATTTTATATCCAATGGTAATAACATATTACAGACCCATTATGTAGAAAACCAGTTATATATATTTCTTTCTACCTTTTTTGTGGGCACTTCTACTACTATTTACAAGGTTATGAATGACTGGCTCATTCAACAACGAAATAAAAAAGACCTTGAAAGTCAGACTTTACAATCTGAACTCAAATTCTTAAAATCACAGATCAACCCTCATTTTTTGTTCAATACCCTGAACAGTCTGTATGCGCTCACCTTAAAAAAGTCTGATCTTGCTCCGGAAATAGTGCTTAAGCTGTCTGAAATGATGAGATATATGCTTTATGAATGTAATGAAAAGGAAGTACCGCTTCGTAAAGAGATCAATTACATGCAAAATTATTTAGAATTGGAAAAATTGAGACATGGTGCCAAAATGCTGATTGATTTTAAAATAAACGGACATATAGATGGTCAGAAAATATCTCCCCTGATATTGATTCCATTTATAGAAAATTCATTTAAACACGGGATTAATAATCAGGTATCGCAGGGGTTTGTCAATCTGGAACTCAATGTGATGGAACATGATATTCAAATGATCATAGAAAACAGCAAATCAACTTCCAGACCAAAGATAGGAGAAAAAAGAACAGGTGGTATTGGTCTCGTGAATGTAAAAAGGAGAATGGATATTTTGTATGCCGATCATCACCATCTTGAAATAAAAGAAAGCCCGAATACGTATAAAATAGAACTCAACCTTAACTTATTGAATAATTAATTTTTCACAAAACCAACAAGACAACATGATTAATGCAATGATCGTAGATGACGAACCATTAGCGCTGGAAGTGCTGGAAACGTATATCTCACAAATTCCCGACATTCATTTAGTAAAAAAATGCGAAAATGCATTTGAAGCCAACGAAGTACTTAAAAATCATCATATAGATCTGATGTTTCTGGACATTCAGATGCCACAACTGTCAGGCATAGACTTTCTGAAAACACTTGCCAGTCCTCCTTTTGTCATTTTTACAACCGCTTATCCTGATTATGCAGTGGAAGGTTTTGAACTGAATGCGGTAGATTATCTCCTCAAGCCTATTTCGCTTGAGCGGTTCCTCAAAGCAGTTAATAAAGTATCAGAAAAGTTATCAAGCCGTAAATCCGATCATGATAATGTGTTGCATGACGGGGCAGAAGATTTCTTTTTTGTCAAAGCAGATAAGAAGTTGGTAAAGGTAAATTTTGACGAAATTTTATACATCGAAGGACTAAAGGATTATGTCATTATCCGACAGGAAACCGGTCGTGTGATCACACTGCAGACGATGAAAAGTCTGGAAGAAAGGTTGCCGGAGTCAAAATTCAAACGCGTACACCGATCATACATTGTCAATATCAAAAAAATAACCGCTATTCTAGGCAATATGGTCGAACTGATGGAAGGTGGTAAAATCAAACAATTGCCAATTGGCAAAAATTACAGGGATGAATTACTGGATCTGATCAACGAAAATAAGTTATAACATAGTTCGTATCACTATCTGATTAGATTGGGGTTTTATTTCAATAAGAATTATCATTTACGTTTAAAAGACCAGGTGACAGTTATTTTTACGATCAGTTTATTTTCCTGATTAAATCCGGTGGAAACCATTTTAAATTGTGTGGTATCTCCGGGATTTACCAGTGATTGCAGGGCACTTTCGAGTTCTTTACCCTGATTGCAGGTAAATATTACCGCACTGTCAGCTTTTTTAAAATATTCTGCTCTAAAATCAACCACCAGCATAGCGTGAGGACTTTTTCCGGCAAGCATCAACTGACACAATGCACCCGTAGACAACTCTGCTGCACCAGCCAATGCTGCAAAATAAATAGATTTAAACGGGTTCTTAGTACGCCAAGAGTAAGGAATGTTAACACTACACGAGTGCTCATCTAATGATACTATTTTTATACCCCAAAAAACTACAGAAGGCAATTTATACAACATGCCTGTTTTAAACAGAAATGGGTTCAATGCCCTCTTTGCATACCGAATGGCCTCTTGGTTCATGCTATTCTCATTTACGGGAAATCCACAGTATTTCGTCTACCTTATGCAGATGTGCCAGATATCTTGCCAGAATGAAAAAATAATCTGAAAGTCTGTTAAGGTATATGATGATTTTCTGATCCACTGCTGCCGTCCTATCCAATGAAATCACCCTGCGTTCGGCCCTTCTGCATACTGTCCTGCATACGTGTGCATATGAGACAGCTACATCCCCTCCCGGCAAAATGAAATTTGTAAGCGGGTGCAGAAGCTGGTCCATAGAATCCATTGCCTTTTCGAGCATAGTAATATCTTCATCGTGGACATCAGGGGTAATCTTAGGTTTGTCAGGATCGGAAGCGAGACAAGACCCTATCGTAAACAATCTTTTCTGGACTTCAGTCAGTATGTAATGTTGTGTAGCTTCGCTAAATGAGGCACAAAGCAATCCTGTAAATGAATTGAGTTCATCAATAGTGCCATATGCTTCGATACGAAGATCATCTTTGGAAATCCGTTTACCGCCAAAAAGTGAGGTGGTCCCGTTGTCTCCTGTTTTGGTGTATATTTTCATCGGTAAATAATGTCAACTTAATTATCGGACAAGATAAGTAAATTCATAAAAATTTGACCATTGGATTAACAATTTATATAACCACAGCCACACGGTAATATCTTATCTTTGCATAAATATAAACAATATGACCAACATATACAAGTTGCACCCGTGGCATGGAATCGAAACCGGAGAAGAATCGCCTGGATTAGTAACGGCCTTCATAGAGATTATCCCAAGCGATACTGTAAAATATGAAATCGATAAAATGTCCGGGTATCTTAAAGTAGACCGGCCTCAGAAATTCAGCAATATCGTCCCTGCACTGTATGGTTTTATACCTCAGACCTACTGCAAAGAAGCTTTGGCAAAGGTAAATATGGAACATACCGGACGTTTAAATATACTTGGTGATGGTGACCCATTAGACATTCTTGTGTTGACAGAAAGAGAGATAACACACGGAGACATCATCGTCAAGGCTTATCCTATCGGTGGATTCAGGTTAGTGGATAATAACGAAGCGGACGACAAAATCATTGCCGTGCTAAAAAATGATGATATTTACGGACAGTGGAAAGATATCCGCGATGTTCCTGCCACCATTATCAACAGACTAAAACATTATTTCCTTACATATAAACAAATGCCAGATAAACCACCTACTTGTATCATTGATGAAGTGTATGGAAAAGAAGCCGCCTATGAGGTGATTCATGCTGCTATCATCGATTATAATAACCATTATCGGAATGGTGAAATGAATAAAAATGAATTATAAGTCAAAACTAAAAGAGTAAACTAAATGTTTAAAAATGCATAAATTTGTAGTCAAACATCAAAATCATGACACTAACCATCAAATCATCCGCAAGTTTAGAGACTATAAAAGAAATACTGATATCTCTTAAACACGAAGGAAAATTCAACGCATATAAATACTGTGGTAAAATAAAATTGAAGCAAAATCCACAAAAAATTCAAAAGTCAATGAGAAATGAATGGTGAAAACATTCTTATTGATACCAATATTGCATTGTATTTATTGAATGGTGATATTAAAGTAGCGGAAATTCTGGATGGATGTAATGTTTATATTTCTTTTATAAGTGAACTGGAGCTTTTAGGGTACCATGATATCACTAATGATGAGCAAAAGAGTGTGAAAGACTTCCTGTCCGCCTGTATCATTATAGAGCTA
>JACMLK010000246.1 GCA_014379665.1 Saprospiraceae bacterium
CATCACAGCCACCACCGGATCTACAGGGGCAGGTCAATCCTTGAGTGAAACTTCACATTTCAGCTACCGCCAAAACAACTTGTCTGTATACAAAGCTTTTACACATCAGCATCTAGAAGAGATCAATAAATCTTTGAAACAGTTGCAAGATGGATTTAAAAATAACCTGACCATGATACCCATGCGTGGATCTTTCACGAAGGGAATTCTTGCAGCCATCACAATAAATACAAAGGAAAGTCTTGCATCGCTAAAAGAAATTTTCATCAACTACTACGATGTACATCCTTTTGTTTGGCTAAGTGAAAACAACATTGACCTCAAACAGGTAGTGAACACTAACAAGTGTTTATTATATCTCGAAAAGCACAATGATCAATTGATGATCATAAGTGTGATCGATAATCTTCTCAAAGGTGCATCCGGACAGGCCGTTCAAAACATGAACCTGATGTTTGGTCTCGATGAGACAGCAGGACTAAAGCTTAAGGCAAGCGCATTCTAAATAAAGTACTCATGAAACCATTCGACGTTTATTCCCTCTTTGATATTGAGATCAGCAAAGCGCTGGGATCAACTCTTTGGGACAACCACGGAAATACATATTTAGATCTTTACGGAGGACATGCCGTCATTTCCATTGGACATACCCATCCGCATTATGTAGGTGCAATCACAGCACAACTGCAGAACATTGGCTTCTATTCCAATTCCATAAAAATCGAATTGCAACATACGCTTGCTGAAAAACTGGGACGACTCTCCGGTTATCCCGATTATCAATTGTTCCTGTGCAATTCGGGTGCAGAAGCTAACGAAAACGCATTGAAACTCGCTTCATTTCATAATGGCAGAAAAAAGATAATCGCCTTTAAAGGTGCCTTCCATGGCAGAACTTCCCTGGCAGTATCAGCAACAGACAATCCATCCATCGTTGCTCCAGTTAATGAGAATAACAACATTGTCTTTTTACCACTGAACGACATCAACGCTTTTGAAAAAGAAATCGATGAACAAACATGCGCCGTCATCATAGAAGGAATACAGGGTGTCAATGGAGTGCAAATACCTGACAATGATTTTTTACAAAAAGTAGCATCGTTGTGTCGTGCTAATAGTGCAGTGTTGATCCTCGATGAAATTCAATCCGGGTATGGACGAAGTGGAAAATTCTTTGCGCACCAATATTCGGGCATCACGCCTGACATCATAACAGTTGCCAAAGGTATGGGGAATGGTTTTCCGGTTGGTGGTGTGCTGATCAGTCCCAACATACATGCCCGGAAAGAAATGCTAGGCACAACGTTTGGTGGAAGCTACCTCGCCTGCACAGCGGCGATCGCGGTGCTGGAGGTCATTGAAAAAGAAAATCTGATGGAAAATGCACTGATCATGGGTGCGTATCTGAAAGAAAAATTAAAAGGCTTACCCAATATCAAAGAAGTTCGTGGTCTCGGATTGATGGTGGGCATCGAACTCTTTGAACCTTGTGCACCCATCCGCCAGGAAATGTTGTTCAAACATTTCATCTTTACCGGATCTGCTTCGAATAAAAATACGATTCGTATTCTTCCATCATTGGCCATTACCCGCAAAGAGATCGATACGTTTATCGATGCATTTCAGGCCACACTTACACAAAAGGAATTAGTATGAAATTTTTCACGTCAGTAAAGGATGTACCTGATGTGCACCGTCTCATTCAGGATGCAGTATCACTTAAAAAAGATCCATATGCTTTTTC
>JACMLK010000247.1 GCA_014379665.1 Saprospiraceae bacterium
TCAGGGATACCGAGTTTATCTGCCAATGTTGCGATAGGGTTGAATCCTTTCAGACTTCCGCTGATTGTCTCCAGAAAGCCGGAAGCGTCGAGTGATTTAAGATCCGGGATCATTTGACTTCCCAACTTACCTTTCATTACCAGAGTAGTGTTAAAATAACCATCGATGTAGGCTGCGATCGGCGCCAGTTTTTTGAGAATTTCTATTTTACTGATCGCTTCGACAAATTTTATTTTACTCATATCCAGCTTAACAGAAAAATCCGGATTTAAAAGATTGGTCGTATTATAAAGCCCATCCATTAAAAGTACACCACCTAACGTTTTCGTTTCCATATTCCTTAAAGCTACTTCCTGATTTGCAACATCCATATTCACTTTAAAATCCTCAAGATGCAGGTTAGTGTAGGTAAGATTTTTAATATCAGCAAGAATAGAAAGCCTTACTTTTTCAGGTACCGGAATCACCTGTCTGGGCTCATCAGGTCCTTTGGCTCCATCTGAAGTCATAAATTTGTTTGCATCAAAATTAACAGACGTAAAAGTCAGTTTACCATCAACAATTCCATTATTAAACATGTAATCATATGCATTAATCACAGTACCTGAAAGTCGGAAATCATTCTTATCCATAACGCCGGACATATCATTTATTTGCATAGCATTTGCTGCCAATTTACCATCAAGATTAATATTTTGTATTGAAAACTGATTGAAAATAGTCTGCTTTGAATTCAGATTCAAAGTGATATTGGTGTTTTTTAAGATATTTTCATCAATGGTCATAGGAGCCGGACTATTATTGCTATTACTCACACCTTTTGTACCGTCAGTCTGCCATTCGTTCAAATCCACAAAAGACGAAGTTGCCTTTATTTTAATGTCCATGTTTTTTTCAGTAGAAAACAAAGCTAATGGATTCACCACTTCGGTATGGATACTAAGGTCACTTTTTCCCAACTGCATTTCTTTTGCCGTAAAGACAAAGACAGCCGGGCTTGCAATGGCCTCCGATGTTTTTATCTTTATATAAGGTTGGCCTTTGCCACGATACACTATATTATGGCCGGTTGCTCCACCACTAAAAGCTATAGCACCATAATTTTTATTATTGACATCACTCATTTTTGCCTTGAAATCCAATGCGCAATTAATGACACCACTTAATTCGTTCACTCCTGCCATAGGAAATGCCTGAAGGACATTTTGAAGATTTATTTTGCCATGAAGTGATCCTTCCACTTTCTGGTCCCCCGTCAGATTTGATGCGGTCAGTTTTCCACTTATCGGGTCATTGCCAAAGGCAAGCCTGAAAGCAGGTATATTAACAAACATATCTTTATAATCCGATCTGGTGGCTTTGATATGAATATCAGCAAAAATATCTTTTACGCTTTGGGTGAGTGTAGGATATTTAAAAAAACCATCCGTGATGTTTATTTTTATATCAAAAGCCGGGAATTCGCCTTTAATACTATTGTAGTTTCCTTTGACCAGACCATTGATAGATGCACTTCCTTTGGTTTGAATATCCTTAAAGTCTTTGGTAAAGGCATTGGGTACGATGGAGAGAATGGATTTAAATTGTTCTGAAGCGGATTTGAAACTAACATCGGTAAATATATTATCCCCGTTCATCTGAACGTAACCATCGGCGGTTATTTGAAATTCGTTGACCTTGATATCATTATTTCTGAGCGTATATTTTTTTTCGGGAAAATTAATATTTATACCGGCCTTTATATCAGCTGTCGCATTTGAAAGGTAGGATGTACCCATATAGACCACATTTAAGGTGTCAATGACTGTATTCGTTTCCAAATCAAAAATATCCTGTGTAAAATCACCGGTCCCATTATGATTAATGCCTTCCATATTCATGATCAATTGCATCGTATTATCCTGATAGGTCAACTTTCCGTTTTCGATGGTATACTTTTCAAGTTGGAGTGTATAGTTTGATTTGGTAGTATCCTTCATTATGAGATAGTTTGCATGGGTTTTATCTAAAATGATGACGTTAATCTCCGGCGTATCCAGGTCGAGGCTGTTGATTTTGGGCGTAATATTTTTTTTGAATAAGGATAACAAACTGATATCTAATGAAGTATTCACTGCTTTATAAAGTGTTATTCCGTCAAATTCGTCTAAGCCAGTGATCTCCATACTATCGATTGATATCTGCATATCGGGAAAAGATCTGAAAAAAGAGATTGAAGCATCAGAAAAAGAAACAGTAGCATGAACACTCTTATTGATATCTTCTTTTACGTAAGCCAGAATTTTATCCTTAA
>JACMLK010000248.1 GCA_014379665.1 Saprospiraceae bacterium
CAAAGGCCTTGTCACCAAAGAAATTAAAGAACGAGCCCACATATTTACCGCTGCTGCGGAAGAAGAATGGACACAGACTCATCTGCTGAAAGATTTTGTTTCTGCTACATTCAGGGGATCATCTTCCTCACTTGTCATGCGAATGCTTGGATCTGAAGATACGTCACCTGAAGATCTGACCAAAATAAAAGAGCTCCTTTTTCAATTGGAAAATATTAAAAAGTAAACCACTTCTTTCAAATCATAAATTCGGGATTATGTTATTTGCCTATTTTTCCTACAATTTTAATTATGCCCTCGGCTGGACTGTAGTGCATTCGCTATGGCAGGCTATGCTGATTGCCGTAGTAACAGGTATATTGTTATTGGCTTTCAGAAAAAAAACGTCTGCATTCAAATACAGGTTGTTGGCTTTTTCGATGATCTTTGTTCTCATCTCCTCCGCGATCACGTTTTGGTCTTATTATCAATGGGACAAGGGTATGACAGATATTATAGAGTACAGCTCACCTGACCTCATCAATACGGTCAACCAATCCCACATCATTACCGACGCAGACCAAAAGTCAATTGATCAGACATCGGAAAATTCCGAACTCTTTTCCGGCGTCAATAGTATTAAACAATACGTCAACGATCACCTGTATCTGATCGTACTTATATGGTTTATTGGATTGTCCATCAGCTTACTCAGGTTGTTGGGAGGCATTTCGTACGTGTATTATCTCAAATCCAGGATGAATTTTCCGGTGGATGAATACTGGCAGGATATGTTGGAAAAACTTAGTTCCAATATCAGATTATCGAAATCAATTGCATTGGTAGAAAGTGCCCTGGTACGCTCTCCTTTGGTCATAGGACACCTCAAACCAATGATACTTTTTCCAATAGGAGCTATCAACAGATTGTCTGAACAGGAAGTAGAAGCCATCTTATCTCATGAAATTGCCCATGTCCTTAGAAATGATTACCTGATCAATATTTTTCAAAATATCGTAGAATCTTTATTTTATTACCATCCGGCTGTATGGTGGATTTCAGCACAACTACGTACGGAAAGAGAAAACTGCTGTGATGATGTGGCTATCACGTTATGCGGCAATGCCGTCACTTATGCCAAATCATTGGTATCAGTGCAGGAAATGGCTTTTTATTCCCCTGCACTTGCTATGTCATTTGCCGGAAATCAGCCTAAGAAACAACTTTTATTGCGTATTCAGAGATTATTTACGCAACCCAAATCAACACTCAATGTCATGGAAAAAGTGATATCTTCGACCACTATATTTATTTTTATACTTTTCCTGAGTATTGCAGCAAAACCAATGGAACCCGTACCTACATGTGGGCCGGATGAGTCAGCCAATATATTTGATTATTCCAAAAAAGGTAATGTACTCTTTCTTAAATATTATACAGAGGGCTTGCTGGATTCTTTATTTCTGGACAGGACTGTCAATGATGGAGAATACTTTTACAAAGACAATATTCAGGAAGTCCTTCTGGCTATAAAAAACAATTATGTCATCAGATTTAATATCAACGGACTTGAAGTAGCCGGAATGGATATATCTAAGTTTTCCAAACTTATCCATGCGGTACTTGACAGGAATCAATTGGTGCAAATGCAGGAATCAACTATGAGCAAAGATCAGAAGTTGATTAGTTCAGAATTGCCGGTTTCTTCCCTGTCAAAGCATAAAATAACACTTAAGGATAACAATGGTATTGTAACTGTCTTTGATTACGATGACCGTGGCGCCAGAGATATATTTATATTTGATAAAGAAGAGCCTACCCTGATTAGTTTGAATTCAAAAATGGAACCCCAGGTGGATGGTAAACCTGCTGATGCTGAACAGTTAGCTGTATTGGGGTGGAAATTGACAGACCATGGTTTACAACCTTTGGAAGGATTTAAAAATCTGGCTAATCATACTATTTCCGGTCCGGAATATGCTATGTCACAGAAAATCAGGCATGATGGGGACGATGCAGTCAAAGAGAAATATGAACAGCTAATGGAAAAAACCAATGTATTACTTGATCAGCTAGCAGCATATAACCATCGTGATAAAGATCCGGGTTGGTTCTCCTGGGCGGAATCGAGGTTGCATTGCCAACCCATGCTGGCTAAAAACAATTTGAATAAACATGGACTTACCAGTATTGAAGGAGAACTGGATATTATTGAACGCACCTTTATTAAGATTAAATCCCAAAAAGGAAAGTCAAATTACAACGGATTTAATGATTACCCCGATAAGGAAGATAGCGGAACAGCGTCAGATGTTTCAAATACCTGGTCAACGATAGGTGACAACAATGAAAAAGGGTCAAAAGGACCAAAAGGGTCAAAAGGTGATAAAGGTTTAATTGGAGAGAAAGGTTTAAAAAATGATGATGCGTTTTATGTGAATCCAAAATATAAGAAATTTGATGAATGGCTGTCACAACAACTTGTCATTGATGGATACATCGGAACCAATACATCCTATCATTATGAAATGAAGACAGAGTTAATGAAGATCAATGGAAAAAAAGTAGATGAGAAACATCTTAATTCATATCAAGCAGCGTATGAACGGTTGACTGGGGATGAATGGCAGAAATCAACTCATAAAACGGGTTCATTTTATAAAAAGTAACGCTCCGACTCTAAGTAAGGTTTGCAGAAGACTTAATGTTTTAAAGAAATTTTAATTACCTGGTCATGATGACGGCTTGAAGTTCATTTGTCGGCCAATAAAAAAAACATAAACAATATATGAATAAGTATTTAACATTTGCCATAGCTTTAATGCTCCCAATTTTTAGCTTCACTCAGTTAAAAACAACAGAAAAAATAAAAATATATCAGGATTGCAGTCAGTCCTGGCTTTGTGATCAGGAATACCTTC
>JACMLK010000249.1 GCA_014379665.1 Saprospiraceae bacterium
ATTTTCAAAGGATATGATATTGCTGAGGTTACGTGTCCTACCAAATATTTTGACGAAGCATCTTCCATAAATTTCAAAAGAAGCAGTAAATATGGTCTGGGAGTATTGTGGGTTTCTTTAAATCACCTTCGTTGCAAACTGGGTTTGGGAAGTTCCGTTTTATACTGACAAATACCATCATTAAACATATCTCTGGATTGGTCTTGTGAGACAAGTAGGTCCGCCACCACCTTTCACACTTATTTCGACTCCTTTATAAACTAAAACTTTACAACCGGCTTTTTCCAGTAAAGACCTTGTTTTTGGATTACCATCAACCATAAGACAAAGACCGGGAGCCAATGCAAGCACATTGCAACCCATGGTCTCAAATTCGTCTTCAGGTACTTCCACGAGTTTGATATTTCGGCTCAGAAGATAATTTCTGAAGGCTATCGGCATTAATGGAGAATAAACTACTGCCATATCTTTATCTACGGGACTAAGGATCGACATCAGATGAAAAACATCATCCACACCTTTATAATGCGGGAGCGGTACTATCATTACTTCAACTCCGAGTGGAGAAAGTAGTGCTTTAAGTTGCCGTATGCCATCATCATTGGTGCGATAGGTATGCCCGACTGCCATCGTGTTTTCATCGATCCATACTACATCACCGCCTTCTAAAGTTCCCGGAGCTACGATGTTACTGAGAATTTTAATACCGCTGGATTCAAACGCTTTTTTTACTGCAATCGGTTCATTGGCTCTTGTGGGCTTTCCCATATTACAAATGATCATACCGCCATTGGTAGCAATAGCCGCATCTCTGCAATAAATAGAGTCCATATTGACCGTATCATCTTTAGGCATATGATATATACTTATATCATGTTGATCCAGGATGGATTCAAAATTGTTGTATTCATCCTTGGCTTCCTTGAGATTCGGTTTTTCCGTATAATTTAATTCTTTCCAATGCCTGGATAAATGATCTTCATTGATGAAGGCATGATCAGCGTGCTTGATAAAAAGGGATACTATTTTACCGGTTTCAGAGTGACAACTTACATTCTTCATAGGGATGCTTTAATTGCAAAATGTGTTTTATTGCAGAACTATTAACTGGATTGTCTTTTCCACATCATCCATACATAAATTGGAATTCCGGCCATAAGCATCATAAATCCATAATACACCGTATCCTGTCCGGAACCGGATACCGCCCATAAGGAAAATAAAAATGCCATTGAGGCTAACATAATAGTTGAGAACCAATTGCCGGACTTAATCTTATTTTGTATTTTTATCAATATTAAGGAAGCCGCTGAAAAAAGATAAGGAACCAATACAGTTAGCGTGGAAAGTAAAATTAAAAATTTAAACTGATTTGCTAGTCCTTTGGTATAATTCATCAACATGATCATAGAAACAATAATACTACCTATAATCAAACCGGCAGAAGCCACACCATTTTTGTTTTTTTTGCAGAATATCGCAGGAAACAGGCGGTCTACTGCCATGGCGTCAGCTACCTGACCCTGGACCAAAATAAAACCATTCAATGTACCAAAAGCAGCTATGGCCACACCTCCACCCACCCAATAAACGGCTTCGGGGCCAAATATAATGGAAGCAGCGTCTGCAAAAGGAGTCACAGACTTCTGTAATACTTCAGCAGGAATCATACCCATAACACTTATACTGCTGAAGATATAGATGACAGTAGTTAATATGGTTCCCATCATCGTAGCCTTAGGTATGGTTTTCTCCGGATTAGCTACACTGGAAGAAGGTATAGTGGCACATTCCATTCCTAAAAAAGCAAAAAATGTAAGTGTTGCGGTTGCAGTAATAGCGGAAAAATCAGAAGTTCCACTCATATTGAATGGAATAAAATTATTAAAGTCAATAAAAAATAATCCACCTGCACACACCAGAATTAATGGGATTAGTTTGAGTAATGTGGTCAACAGTTGCATCTTCCCGGAAGCGACGATGCCCAGGGTATTGATCCACGTCAGAAACCATATGGCTCCCAATCCGAATAAAACTGCCATAAGATTATTTACGGCCAGGTCCGGTATAAAGGTACTCATTGCACCGACAAAAGCGACAGAGATAGCTGCATTAGTACACCAGGTAGAGATTAGGTAACCCCATGCCACCAGAAATCCGGCAAAATCCCCCATTCCTTTACGTGTATAAGCATAAGGACCACCATCGGAAACCGGCATCATGATACTTAGATTACTGAATACTTTTGCCAGAAGCAGTGCCCCTATCGCTGAAAATATCCAACCTAATACACTGATACCTCCATAAGCTGCCAGAGTTGCAGGCATCATAAATACTCCGGAGCCGATCATATTTCCAACGACCAGTGATGTGCTGGTCCAAAGGCCAAGTTTCTTTACATCGGAAGACGTTACTACCATTTTGTGGTTAAATTATTTAAAGTGATTTAAGTCTGCATGAGGACATTTCTGACTGCATTATCAAAGGTAAAAATTTGGTAATAAACCCGAAGATTTAATGTCAAAATTATTTATTTGACCCCCAATAATGATGCATAATAATTTTAATATGATTCATTTGTTAAGAAAACAAATTTAAAGGAAGCCATAGACTTCGAAATCATTGTTTTAACTGACATAATTTTCCCAATTCATTTATATATTATTAAATGAAGATTTCTATAACAACGTATAAAATATTTTGCAAATAGGTTTCCTGTTGAATTTAAAATGGTTAAGTTTGCACCACAATCCAACATTGCACGCCATGCCTGACGTAAAACTTTTCACTGGAACCAAATCAAAATATCTGGCCGAACGCATTTCTGATTACTACGGCTCCCCTTTGGGAGATATTACTGTGAATACTTTTGCAGACGGAGAGATGCAGGTAGTCATCAATGAATCGGTCAGAGGTGCTCATACTTTTTTTATCTCATCCACTTTTGGACCTGCAGACAATATTCTGGAACTGCTATTGATGATCGACAGTGCCAAAAGGGCATCTGCCGGATATATCACTGCCGTCATTCCCTATTTCGGTTATGCCAGACAAGACAGAAAGGATAAACCAAGGGTACCCATTTCAGCCAAGTTGGTTGCAAATATACTTGAGGCATCCGGTGTTAACCGAATTATAACCATGGATCTTCACGCAGAACAGATACAGGGTTTTTTTGATATTCCGGTGGATCACCTAAAAAGCGAAGCCATATTTATGCCATACTTAGCCAAACAGGATCTGAGCAATGTAACTTTTGCATCTCCTGACGTCGGTGGTGTTAAACGTGCAAGAAGTTATGCAAAATATTTTGAACGGGATCTGGTTATATGTGATAAGGAAAGACGTGTAGCCAATGAAGTGGCCAGTATAACAGTGATTGGAGATGTGCTGGGAAAAGATGTTATTCTAATTGATGACATAATAGATACCGCCGGTACATTATGCAAGGCAGCTGATGCGTTGATAGAAAAAGGTGCAAAAAGTGTTAAAGCTATCCTGACCCATCCTGTATTGTCCGGCAATGCGTATGAAAATATTAATAATTCGGCTATAACAGAGGTCATAGTTACAGATAGTATTCCACTTAAAAATCAATCTGAAAAAATAAAAGTGTTATCCTGCGCCAAGTTATTTGCAAGAGCTATCAGAAATACCCATGAATATAAATCTATCGCCGCACTTTTTGTCGATAAGAATATTTAGTAAAATCCTATAAATTTATTAATAAATATTTATAAATTTAGCAAAACAAAGTATATCTTTGCGGCTCTTTAAATATAACGGCTAGTTTTAAAAGATGATATCAGTAGAAATTCAAGGAAATACGAGAGCTGAACTTGGTAAGAAGGGTTCAAGAATAGACAGGAATAATGGTAATGTACCTGCGGTTTTGTATGGTGGGGATGAAGTAATTCATTTTACAGTCACTCCGTCGGCATTAAAAAATATTATTTATACTCCTGACTTTAAGTTGGCAGAATTGACCATTGATGGTAAGCATTACAAGGCAATTCTTAAATCAGCACAATTCCATCCTGTATCAGAGCAATTGCTGCATGTTGATTTTTTAAGATTAATAGCCAAAACACCAATCAGAGTAGAAGTTCCACTTAGGTTTAAAGGTGTTTCTCCGGGTGTGAAAATTGGTGGTAAACTGATACAGCAACTTAGAAAAATCAAAGTAAAAACAACGCCGGAATATTTGGTAGACGAATTGAAAGCCGATATTTCAAAACTTGAACTAGGACAGGCTTTGAGGATCAGAGAAGTCATCGTACCCAAAGGAATTGAAATCATCAATAATCCTTCTACGCCGATAGCCCTTATAGAAATTCCAAGGGCACTAAAAGCAGCAGCTGCAGCAGAAGCCAAAACTGAGCAAAAAGTGGCCAAGAAAAAATAATTAAATTGTAGTTTCCGACAATAATGAAGGGTTCAGTCACAGATTGTACCCTTTTTTTATGTTATATCCAATAAATCAGGCCAGTATTGGTCTGACTTCTCTGAAGTCGTTTGCACAATGATTCCGGAATCATCAAACAAAAAGTTCAGATATTAGGTTTCTACCATCCTCAATGCATATATCAGTGTATTGTTCGACTCCTCTGGAGTCGTTTGAATATTGATCTGTTTGATCCCTTAAGGACACTATTCATTTTCATTTACATAACTTTCGATCGGAGGACAGGTACACATCAGATTTCTGTCCCCATAAGCGCTATCCACTCTTGCCACAGTCGGCCAGAATTTATTTCCATGTTTGAGATATGGAAGCGGGAAAGACGCTTTTTCTCTGGAATAACCATAGGTCCATGTATCACTTGTCACCATCTTTATGGTATGTGGTGCATTGGTTAAGACGTTGGAATGTTGATCCATATCTCCGGCGGCAACCTGATCAATTTCTTTTCTGATTTCAAGCAATGCATCACAGAATCTGTCCAGCTCGCCTTTGTCTTCACTTTCAGTCGGTTCTATCATGATGGTACCTGCTACTGGAAAAGATAGCGTAGGAGCGTGAAATCCGTAGTCCATCAGTCTCTTTGCTATGTCCTCGGCACTGATACCTGCCGCTTTAAATTGTCTTAAATCGACGATCATTTCATGTGCCGCCCTGCCCTTTTCACCTGAATAAAGGATTGGATATGCCCCATCAAGTCTTGCTTTAATATAATTTGCATTTAATATTGCATATTTTGTTGCATCTGTGACACCTTCTTTTCCTAACATTCTGATATAACCGTACGAAATAATCAGGATACTTGCACTCCCCCATGGTGCAGCCGATACTGCATGTGTGGCTTTAGAACCTCCAGTACTTATGATCGGATGGCCGGGCAGATACGGCAATAACTTATCATTGACACAAATAGGTCCCATTCCCGGACCACCTCCGCCATGCGGTATAGCAAATGTTTTATGCAGATTGAGATGACACACGTCTGCACCAATGATTCCAGGACTTGTCAGACCAACCTGTGCATTCATATTGGCACCGTCCATATACACAAGACCACCATTATCATGGATCAAAGCACAGATTTCTTTTATTGAAGTTTCAAACACACCATGGGTGCTCGGATAAGTGATCATCAGGGCTGCCAATCGCTCCTTAAACCGTTCAGTTTTTGATTTAAGGTCATTCATGGCTACATTACCACGTTCGTCACATTCCACTACAACCACTTCCATACCACACATGACAGCACTGGCCGGATTAGTGCCGTGAGCAGAAGATGGTATCAGCGCCACATTTCTGTATCCCTGGTTTCTGTCTTCGTGGTACGCTTTAATAGTAAGTAATCCTGCATATTCGCCCTGGGCACCTGAATTTGGCTGTAAGGAACAGGCATCAAATCCTGTTATTTCAGCCAGATATTGTTCAAGTTCATTGAAAATCTGCTGATAACCTTCCGTCTGATCGACAGGCACAAAAGGATGTATGGTCGAAAATTCAGGCCAGGTAATTGGTATCATTTCACTCGCCGCATTGAGTTTCATGGTACAGGATCCAAGAGAAATCATAGAATGGACTAACGATATATCTTTATTCTCAAGGCTTTTCAGATACCGCATCATTTTACTCTCTGTGTGATATGATGAGAAAACAGGATGGGTTAATATTTTGCCGGTTCGCTTTAACTCTCCAAAAGTATCTTTAAATGGTCCGGCATTATAACTGCCGTCAATATCAGCTATCTGCGATAAAATATCCACTATAATTTTTACATCTTCTTCAGTCGTGGTTTCATCAAAAGAGATACCAATTTTATGTCGTGAAGGGTAATAAAAGTTGATACCTGCATCTTCGGTCTTATTTTTTATTTTCAACAAGGTGTCCTGATCTGTTTGAATAGTAATGGTATCAAAATAGGAAGTGGTGAGGACTTTAAAGTGATTGGCTATAAGATTTTCAGCCAGTATATTTGTCAATCTGTTAACCTCAGTTGCGATTTCTTTGATCCCATCCGGTCCGTGATAAACGGCATACATACCGGCCATAATGGCTAGAAGAGCCTGGGCAGTACAAATATTGGAGGTTGCTTTTTCTCTTCTGATATGCTGTTCTCTGGTCTGGAGTGCCATCCTTAATGCACGATCACCATTCACATCAATAGACAAACCTATAATTCTTCCGGGAATAACACGTTTATTGTCATCTTTGGTGGCGAAAAATGCCGCATGAGGTCCGCCATATCCTATTGGAACACCAAAGCGCTGTGTATTGCCAACCACTATATCAGCTCCCCATTCGCCGGGAGGTGTCAGTAAAGCCAGACTCAATAAATCAGCAGCAACTATTACCTGAATATCTTTTTCATTACAGGTAGATGCCAGAGATCTGTAATTTTCTATCTGACCTTCCGCGTTAGGATACTGCAACAAAATTCCAAAATATTCATCAGAAAAATCAAATGTTTTCCAGTCGCCTGTCACTATATCAATTTGCAAAGGTTTTGCCCGGGTGATGATGACATCCAGCGTTTGTTTAAATACTTTGGTATCTACAAAAAATTTAGTAGCTGGATTATTTTTGCGTTTTTTATTATGAATTCCTTCGGCCATCGCCATGCCTTCAGCTGCTGCAGTGGCTTCATCCAAAAGTGAAGCATTAGCTATGGGCAAACCAGTCAGATCTGAAACCATAGTTTGAAAATTGAGCAAAGCCTCAAGTCTTCCCTGTGCTATTTCTGCCTGATAGGGTGTGTACTGGGTGTACCAACCCGGGTTTTGAAATATATTTCTGAGTATGACTGTCGGTGTTACAGTTCCATAATATCCCTGACCTATGTACGTTTTGTACATTTTGTTTTTGGATGCGATATTTCTGAGCATGGTCAGATATTCGTTCTCGGTTAATGCATCCGGAAGATTCAGCTTTTTTTTCATTCTGATTCCCGGGGGGACTGTCTCATCTATCAACTGACTGAGTGAATCCACACCAATTGTGGAAAGCATTTGATCCAGTTCATCAGAAGATATACCTATATGTCTTTTGGCAAAGTTTTTCAGGATTTTATTTGACATGTAATAAATTGTTTGAGTTTAGAAACGATGTGCGAAGGTAAAAGTTTTTAAAGAATAGAGCGAAAAGATTGATGGTTCTTTTTGGATGAGTTTGCTCATATTTTGGTGATTGAGCTACAATTATTAAAATGTTATATCTATTTAACTCATTTATAGTTAAATGTTGTCAGGTTTTAATAATTTTGACCTTTAAAAACCAAGCAGTAATTAAATTATAATGGCAGTTGACGTTATTTTGGGCCTTCAATGGGGAGATGAAGGTAAAGGAAAGATTGTGGATTTTCTGGCAGAAAAGTATGATCTTGTATGCAGATTTCAGGGAGGTCCCAATGCAGGACATACCATTAAAATAGATGGAAAAAAACATGTGCTGCACACTATACCGTCAGGTATATTCAGGCCGGACATTATTAATGTGATAGGAAATGGAGTCGTTCTTGATCCGATCACTATGGTCAAAGAGTTAAAGGCACTGGAAGATTCTGATATTGACTATCTGCCACGTTTGTTGGTGTCACGCAAAGCCCATCTGATTGTTCCTACTCACAGATACCTGGATGCAGCATCTGAAGCAGCTAAAGGATTAAGTAAAATTGGCTCCACACTCAAAGGGATTGGCCCTGCATATATGGATAAGACAGGGAGAAACGGGCTTCGTGTGGGAGATCTGACAGCTGAAGATTTTGAAAACAAATATAAAATCATTAAAGAAAAACATCTGGGACTCATCAGATTATATCCGGAAATAGATTTTGATCTGGAATATGAAGAAGAAAACTTTTTTGAATGTATCGAAAAAATCAAAAGTCTTACCTTCATCAATAGCGAATATTATGTCAATCAGGCACTGACTGATGGTAAAACTATTCTTGCAGAAGGCGCGCAGGGCTCTATGCTGGATATAGACTTTGGTACTTATCCTTACGTCACATCATCCAATACAATCAGTGCAGGGGTTTGTAGTGGGCTCGGTATTGCTCCTAATAAAGTCAGAGAAGTCATTGGTATTGCAAAGGCGTACTGTACCAGAGTGGGTTCCGGACCTTTTCCGACAGAACTTCTTGAAGAGACGGGAGAGAAACTCCGTCAGGTGGGAAAGGAATTTGGAGCTACGACCGGGAGGCCAAGACGATGTGGTTGGATAGACATCCCTCAATTACTCTACACCATCATGTTGAATGGGGTGACACAGATCGTTATCACCAAGCTCGATGTACTGGACACATTTGAAGAAATAAGTGTTGCTGCTCACTATGCGTATGATGGCCGGACCACCAATGAACTACCATTCGATATCGTTGATAAAAACATCGACCCTCAACTTATTCATTTTGAAGGTTGGAATGAAAGTCTTGATCACATTACTTCTTTTGATTCATTGCCTCAAAGGGCTCGGGATTATATCGGTCAATTGGAAAAATTGTTGAAAACCAGAATTTCTATGGTAAGTACGGGACCTGAGCGTGAAAAGTTATTTGTTTCATAAATAAGAGTAGGTTTAATTCTAAAATTGAGGCATACAGCAATGTTTTTCAACATAATATTGTTTAATCTTTATCTTTAAAAAATAACAATTAATGGCCAATAAAAATAAATTTCTGACAGAGATCACTCCAGCTTATACATTCAAAGGAGATTCGATCATTCTGGGTGCCCCAAAACTGGATGGTCAGGTGCTGACAGATACTTTTATCAGGGTACCTTTGAAAACTCTAAACAGACATGGTCTCATAGCAGGTGCCACAGGAACAGGTAAAACAAAAACCCTTCAGATCATCATAGAGCAGTTATCTGCAAAGGGAATCCCTTCATTAGTCATGGATATCAAGGGTGACCTAAGTGGTGTTGCAGTACCTGGTGATGTCAATCCAAAAATTGAAGAAAGACACCAACTGATCGGATTACCATTTTCAGCAGCAGGAAGCCCGGTGGAATTTTTGAGTCTTTCCAATGATAGCGGATCAAGACTCAGGGCCACCGTCACAGAATTCGGACCGATCCTCTTTTCAAAAATACTGGAATTGAATGATACTCAGGCAGGTGTTGTGTCACTTATTTTTAAGTTCTGTGATGATAATAGTTTACCTCTACTGGATCTCAAAGATGTAAAAAAAGCCCTGAATTATATTTCAAATGAAGGCAAGAATGCGATACAGGCGGAATACGGAGCCATTTCTTCCGTTTCAGTGGGAACCATATTGCGTAAGATCATTGAACTTGAACAGCAGGGTGCTGATCTCTTTTTTGGAGAGAGATCTTTTGATGTAGATGATCTGATCAGAATGGATGAAGAAGGACGCGGTTACATTTCAATACTAAGGGTTACGGATATCCAGGATAAGCCGAAACTTTTCTCTACTTTTATGTTGCAGTTGCTGGCTGAGATTTATTCCATATTCCCCGAAGAAGGGGACATGGAACAACCTAAACTGGTAATATTTATAGATGAAGCCCACCTGATATTTAATGAAGCTTCCAGGGCACTTTTGAATCAAATAGAGACCATCATTAAACTCATCAGATCAAAAGGTGTGGGTATATTTTTTGTAACTCAAAACCCGACAGATGTTCCGGACGCCGTCCTAAGCCAACTTGGACTGAAAATACAGCATGCGCTCAGAGCATTTACAGCCAAAGACCGGAAAGCCATAAAACTTACGGCAGAAAATTATCCATTGACGGAATATTACGCAGTCGATCAGTTACTTACTGAACTTGGTATCGGTGAATCCATCATCGCAGCTCTAGACGAAAAAGGAGTGCCAACGCCATTGGTTCATTGCTTTTTGAGGGCCCCGCAATCAAGAATGGATGTGCTTGCACAAGGCGAAATAAATCAAATACTGCAAAGGAGTCGTATCAGGGCCAAGTATGATGAAGTCATCAATCGTGAAAGTGCCCATGAAATATTGTCAGGTAAAATAGAGTCAGCTCAATCTGATGAAATTCAAAAGAAACTGCAGGAACAACAAGAGAGCTCGGGGCCTCCGGTATCACGTGGAAGACTGGAAAAAAGTACTTTTGAAAAGGTCCTTGACAGTCAGGTTACCAAACAGATAGGACGAACTTTAGCATCATCATTAACCAGGGGGTTGCTTGGGGTATTGGGTTTGAAATCCACCGCATCAAGGAGTACTAGCAAAAAAACGAGTTGGTGGTAATGTGATAAGTAAAGCTAAATGCAGGATTTGTACTAGAACAAACTTTCATCATGTTCTTTTTCTTGACAGAGCACTACAATAATGGTAATATTTTTTTCATTTCTTTAATAATAATCAAATGAGACGACGCGAATTTTTCCAAAAATCTGCATTATCTGCTGTTGGAGCAGGTCTTATTTTACCTATTCAGGGATGTACCCCGACAAAGTCAGTTATTAACGGAACGGGTCATGGCAAAAAGGCAAAAAATATCATCTTCATGGTCAGTGATGGTATGAGCGCCGGCACTATGAATATGGCCGAACTTTTATTAAGGAGAAAAGAAGGCAGAGGCAGCCACTGGATGGATCTTTACAGGAACCAGCGTGCTGCAAGGGCATTGATGGATACAGCTTCATCCAATTCTATGGTGACTGATTCAGCCGCAGGTAGTTCATCATGGGGAGGAGGCTTCAGGGTACCCAACGGACATCTGAACATTGGTGCCAATGGGGAACAATACAAACCTATTCTTCAAAAATTTAAAGCAGCGGGCAAAAAAGTGGGATGTGTCACTACGGTTCCCATCACACATGCCACTCCAGCGGGATTTTGTGTTAATAGTAAAAGCAGGGACTCACAGCCTGAGATAGCTCTTCAATATTTAGATCTTAGATTCGATGTCATGTTGGGTGGAGGATCCAAATACTTTGATAGACGAGAAGATGGCAGAAATCTGTTTAATGAATTTGAGACTAAGGGGTTTAAAGTAATAAGAGACAAATCGGGCTTAAATATGAGCCGGAATGATCAGCCATTATTAGGTGTTTTTGATACAGACGGGTTACCATATGAAATAGACAGAATTAACGATGATGCTATCATGTCCCGGGTACCTTCATTAGCTGCTATGACACAAAAGGCCCTAGACCTGATGAATGATCACCCGAATGGTTTCTGTGTACAGATAGAAGGGGGCAAGGTGGATTGGGCAGCCCACTCCAATGATGCTCCGGCACTGATCTATGATCAGGTAGCTTTTGATGATGCAATAAAGGTGGCGATTGATTTTGCAGAAAAAGATGGAAATACGCTGGTCATTATTACTACGGATCATGGAAACTCCAATCCAGGTCTCTATTACGGTAAAGAGGCAGATAGCAATTTTGAAAAATTTCTTACCATCAGACAATCAAATGATATAATTTTGAAAAGTTTAAAAAGAAAAGATACACCCGCAGATATTATAAATAAAATAAAGTCCGGTCAGAATTATGAAATCACCACTGAACAGGCGCAGGATATTAAAACAAAGTACCTGTATCTGACTGATGATGAGAAGACCGACCCATACAAACTGCCTTTCAAAGAATATGGTCAGATGATGGCTGATAATACTTCAGTAAAGTTTGGCGGAATGGAGCATACGGGAGATTTTGTTGAGTTGGCCATGTTTGGTCCCGGCAGCGAAAGACTGAAGCCATTTGTGATCAATACTGATTTACATTATTTAATGCTCGAAGCAGCCGAAGTAGAAAACAAGTTCTAACATATCTAACTCAGAAACTATGTCTTCACACCGGAAATATTTTTTATTGGGAGTAATGACCAGCTTTGCTTTATTGGAGTTTTTAATGCTTTCTTATCTGCAATCTTATTTTGGGATTTATTTCAGCCCGATCATCTTTTTTATATCATCACTTGGTGTGAGTGTGGTGGCATTGTATTTTTCTGTTAACTTATCTGAAGTTAAAAAGACAACACCGACATCAAAATCTGTATATTATCTTTTTTTACCCTTACTTTTTGTTTTGCTTTATTTCGGATACAGCGTATTCAGCAAGCAACCAATTGATTATAATGATTCAGATATTTTTGCACAGGTAATAAGTCCATCAGAGTGGCTGTTGAAGGGAGAATATCCCTATCAGACTGTAGTATTGCCGAGCTACTCGATGCATAATACCTACCTTCCAATGCAATGGTTTCCTTTCCTCTTATCCGTTGGTTTTGGATTTGACGCGAGATGGATTCCACTTCTGGCCTGGGTTGTGACCCTCTTATTATTTATAAAATATTCCGGACTCCAATTCAATCTGACCAAAGAAGGTAGAGGAAAGGTCGCCATAGTGGTCATTGCTTTTTTGAGTGTTTTTGTCATCTTTGGTTTTATAGACCTCAATAGTTTTGATTATTGTGTGAGCCTGGAGTTGCTCCCGGCTGCTTATTACATATTATTTACATTGGCTTTGCTGAGAGGTTCGTGGTGGGCCATAGGAATTACCTCAGGCATATGTCTGATGAGCAGATTTTCAATCATATTACTTGCTCCGTTTCTTATCTGGTATGTCTGGAAGAGATTTGGTTGGAATGTGTTATGGAAATCAGGAGCCACGACTGTAGTTTTTATTATGGCAATATTTGTTTTGCCTTTTATGACCAAAGATCCTCAGCTTCCATATAAAATCCTTGGTAATTATGATAGTGGGGCGGTAGGAGAATGGCGGGTGCATGACTGGCAGGAGCCTGGAACAGAACCATACCAGATCGCAAGAGGAATGGGTGCCGCTATCTTTGTAAAGAAACTTTATGAATATGATATAAAGGATGGTGTACATCATCTCAAACAGGCTGAAATAGTGCTGAGCTTGCTGGTTACTTTATTTTTAATCTATTTTTCGCACCGCAACTATAGCTTTTTGAACAGGGATTGGGTGTTGCTCGGAGGCTTGAAGCTTTATCTTACTATTTTCTATACCCTTGTTTTGATTCCTTATCCTTACTTATTTTTACTGCCCGTAACAGTCACGGTGCTGCTTTTGTTAAAAGCTTATGCTGATATATTTTCAGTGGCCAGTTTAGCTAAGGAGGCTTAACTGTTTATTTATTTCAATTTATCATGATCAAATCCTTATCATTAATCATCCCGGCATATAATCCAACTGATGGATGGGAAGATGTATTCCTCAGGAGATACAAGGAATTTTGTACAGCTATCCCTGAACAAATCCCGGTGGTATTGGTCAATGATGGTAGTTCAAAGGACATTTCAGAAGGCGTCAGGTTACTGCAACGTGAATTGAAAGACAATTTTCATTATGTCACTTATCCGGATAACAGAGGGAAGGGTGGCGCTCTAAAAGCCGGAGCGGTTAGTGTCGACTCTGAATTATTTATGTTTACAGATATTGATTTTCCGTACAGTACAGAGAGCATGGTGGATGTGTATCAGGCTATTCAGGCTGAACAGGGTATCGTGACTGGATACCGGCAGGAGACATATTATACTGATTTGTCTAATTTCAGGACCCTAGTTTCGAAAGCATTAAGGTGGTTTAATGGAGCCATATCTGGTCTTCCAACCAATGATACGCAATGCGGTTTGAAAGCATTTGACCGCACATCTAAGGCCATTTTATTGTCCTGCAAAACCGATAGATTTCTCATTGACCTTGAATTGTTATTGGCTGCGAACAATAAAAAAATTAATATCAAACCCGTGCTGGTACATCTAAGAGATAATATTGTTTTTACAAAATTTGATGCCACAGTCTTATTGAAGGAGGTATTCAGTTTTTTAGGTTTGATTATAAAATACAGGATTTTTAGGGCGAAATAAACTACTTCACAACTACCTGACAAGACTAACGATGGTCGCAGTTTGCAACTGCGATCCCTTGCAGGGAATTTTCAGGTACCTAAGAAGACTTAACAGGTACTTCACAAGACTTCACAGGTGTACTTGACAAGACTTCGCAGGTACTTCACAAGACTTCACAGATACCTGACAAGACTTCGCAGGTACTTCACAAGACTTCACAGGTACTTCGGAAGACTTCGGGAGATTTTGTAGCAGCTTAAATCGAACAGCGTGTTTATGTATTATCGATAATCAAATTATCATGATACTTTTTAACTATATTTGTATCTTTTAAAACATATAACGGCCTTTTTCTTACTTCATTCTGAATTCTTCCAATGTATTCCCCTATAATACCAATTGAAAGTAATTGGATTCCACCAATAAATAAAATAGAAATCATTAGTGAAGCCCATCCCTGAGGAGTTAAGGAATTAAAGAAGTATGAATATAACGTATAACAGATTAATATTAATGAAAGAAAGAAAACTAAAAACCCCAAAATAGTGGCCAGTCTTAATGGCATGTTAGAAAATGATATGATACCATCCAAGGCAAGTCTAAATAACTTTCGATATGAATAACCCGGTTCCCCTGCAGCTCTTACATCCCTGTCGTATTCGATATATGCCTGTTCAAAACCTAACCATGCAATTTGTCCTCTTAAAAACTTATTATTTTCCGCCATCATTATCAGTTCGTTTACAACGTTTCTTTTCATGATTCTAAAATCACCTGTATCCATAGGAATTTCAATCTGACTGATTTTTGATAATATTTTGTAAAATAATTTGTAGCCACTTTTCTTAATAAAGCTTTTATCTTTTCTGCTTCTTCTTTTGGCATATACTACATCAAATCCTTTAACTATTTTTTCATACAAATCTTTAATTAACTCAGGTGGATCCTGTAGGTCAGCATCAATAATTACTACATATTGACCGATACAATGTTCTAAACCAGCTGAAACAGCTATCTGATGACCAAAATTTCTACTGAAATCAATAAATTTGACAGTAGAATCAGAAGAGCATATTTTTTTGATCAGAAATATGGATGAGTCTTTGCTCCCGTCATTTATAAAAATTATTTCATGAGATACACCCATATGCTTCATTAACCTATTTATTCTTTCATATAAGGTTGGAATATTTAATTCTTCATTAAATATTGGAATGATCACAGAAAGTTCAATAGGCTTCATTGTCCTTTTATTTATTTATTTTATAAATACCCATAATACCAATATCATTCACTTTTATCTGATGAAGAAGTTCAGCATTTTCCGGAGGTCCCATACCTCTATAGTTAGTTAGATAATATTGCCAGGTACTGTCTGATTTCTCTATAAAATTAAGTTTCATCCTATTATCAAGTTTCAAAATAAGTTGATTTATTTTACCGGGAAGATTTAGGCATGTATATTTTATTGGTATTGAATCATTTTCATGTTTCAATAAATATTCCAACCCCTGTCTATATGACAACCCCCAATAATCTAACTCAAATTTTCCACCTGCGTCCAAAAAAGTTCTGCTATATTGATTAAAATATACATTTTGATATGGATGGTTTTTAATCATCCAAAATGCTGTCAGACCTAAATTGATAAATAGAAAAATATATATGCTTCGCTTAATTATAGAATTTTCTGAAAAAATCTGAATGATATTTTTTAAACCATAAACTGAAATTATAATAAACAGAGGATAAATAAAGTAAAGATGTCTCCAGCCATCATACACTACAGAATTCAATACAATTACAGAAAATATAGGTGCCAAAAATAAAGCAATGATACTAGGAATTTCAAATTCAATGATAGTTTTCGTCAAGTTTTGAATTAAACTATTCCGAATGAAAAATAAAAATCCTAAAATTAAAAGCACAATATAAATCAAAGGTGTTGTTATAAATATCCAAATTGGCAAATAGTACCATGGCAACATGCTAGCATGGATAGAATTTCCCATAAAGAACACTTCAGCATCCCAGTGATAATTTCTCATCTCGGTAAATGCTTGTGCGAAATGATGAACAGGGCTTTTCCACAGAATGGGCCAAAAAATGATTGTAAATACCAGAGTTGCAATTATATATACAATTACAGGATAAAATGATCTATTTTTTTCCTTATTCATTATTTGTAATAATAAAACATATCCTACTGTCAGCAAAGGGATCATTATTCCTAAAATTCTGATATCAATTAGAAATCCTGAGAATAATGCATGGATAAAAGCCCACTTAAAATTCTGCCTTTTTAGAAATGAAAAGTAAGTAAAAATTGCAAAATTGAAAAATGATAAAAAAGCAATATCTTTTGAATTAAAAAATGATTCAGAAAAAATTCTGGGAGAAAGTACTACCATTAAGCACGCTATCAATGCATATTTCTCATCAAAAATATTTCTGGTAGCTTTATAAAATGCTAAAAGGGAAATAAAAAATATCA
>JACMLK010000250.1 GCA_014379665.1 Saprospiraceae bacterium
AAGTATAACATCCTGATGGTTCGGTTGGACAGTAGTATACTTTCAACACTATCAAAGTCAGTCAAATCAGTAAAAACAGATTTTATGCCACTGTTAGTCATTACTTTTATTAACATTTCGGTGGTGCCGCCATATAAATCAGATTGGGTAAGAATGGTATCACCACTTTTGAGCAGTGAAAGTATGACCGTCGATATGGCAGACATTCCACTACTTGTCAGGAATCCATAAGATTCCAGACCGGTACCGTATGATTCCATATCAGCCAGCTTCTGTCCCACTGTGTCAATCGTGGGATTACCGTAACGGCTGTATACATGTCCTTTTTTTTTGCCTGAGAATATATCAACACCTTCTTCCATATTTTCAAAACTAAAGGAAGAAGTAGCATATATTGGCAATTGGTGAGGGGTCGTGGTTCTCTTGTCCTTATATTCCCTGACACAGATTGAGTCAAGTCGTAGATTTGTATTTGACATAAATTGGTTCAATTGTTTTAATAGGGCAAAGGTAATGGGATAATGTTTAAAATTAACCTGAAGGCTGAAATAAAACCTGATCATATGAGATAATTGAATTAAATTTTCCTATTCGGTTCTTAATGGTAATATCCATCATTACTCTAGATTACGAATTTTGAATTTTGAATTACGAATTGAATTGAATAAAAAAGTTCATGTTTTCTCAAATCTTGCATCCGCCTGATTATTCAATTAAGTTTATAATGATACTTAACTTAAAGTATATACACGATCTGCCTTATTGATGGACCAAATCTTATCTATATCTTTTATAATAGTAAAAACACAGTATCTTTGCCCATTAAATCTATATTCGTTATTTAGATGAAAATTCATTTTGTATCTTTTTTGATTGTGGTTATCTTAGGAAGTTATCATAATGTAGCTGCTCAGGATACATCTTATGACAATGGTTCACCTAAAATTAACTTCCTTGAATTAAATGTAAGTTTTACTAAGGCATCAGGGTTTTTTAAAAGAAATTACCCTTCCGTAAAATTGGGATTTGAAATGGGATATTTACGACAATTAAAAGCGGAAAAACCTCTTTTCTGGGGTATAAGTTTTTACTATACTCATTTAGACAATGTGAAGGCCACGATCAGCGAGTTGCTTGATTTTTCTTTCGTAGATTTTGATTATTCCACAACTTCCAGTCTTCTGGGGTTAAATGGTAAATTAAGGTTTTATCCGAATATTAATCTGGGAAAATTTGAAAGTTATCTGGAAGCGCAGCTGGGTTACAAATGGATATATACTGCTACCACAAAGACAATAGTTGATGATGAAGATTCTTCTGATTTTGCAATTGAGAAAGGCAGTTTGTCATTGACTTATGGAATAGCAGCAGGTCTAAATTATGCGATCAAAGATAATATTTATATCAATCTCAGGGCCAATTATCTTCCCGGATTGAGCACTGCCTATTATGTAAAAGATGACCAAAATAATGTTGAATTCAGCACTATTGACAAATATGATTTAAAAAATAGCACTACAGATATCATCAGGTGGGATTTAGGGGTTACTTTCTGGCCATCTTTCAGCAATGAAGAATAAGACATGGGAGTCATAAAACAAACAGATCTGGAACCTTCAGACGAACTATTTGAGCACCAGCGAATCCTATGTGACCCTAAACAATCGGCCATCAGAATAGATAAATTTCTGATGGACAGGCTGGAAAAAGTATCGAGAAACAGAGTACAAAATGCCATCAAAATTGGTTGCATTCTCGTCAATGACAACCGCATTAAAGCCAACTATAAAGTGAGGCCTTTTGATGAGATTTCTTTGGTCCTTCCTTCAAATCCCGAGGATGATTTACCTCTTCAACCTGAAAATATTCCGCTTCAGATCGTATACGAGGATGATGATGTCATGGTCATTGAAAAACCGCCGGGCATGGTGGTTCATCCGGGTGTAGGCAATGCAACCGGTACCATGGTGAATGCACTATTATATTACATGAAACAAAAAAATCTCCCGCTGCTCAAAGGCAACAGGGATGACAGGCCGGGACTTGTTCACCGGATTGACAAAGATACTTCCGGGCTAATTCTCATTGCCAAGACAGATTATGCCATGACGCATCTGGCAAAACAGTTCTTTGACCACACGATTACCAGAGAATATATTGCCCTGGTATGGGGTGACGTGACCGAAGAAAAAGGAACCATACAAACCAATATTGGCCGACATGAAAAGGACAGGATGCAAATGAAGGCTTATGTTGATAGTGAAGAAGG
>JACMLK010000029.1 GCA_014379665.1 Saprospiraceae bacterium
CCATTTCAAATCAGGGTTTGAGTTCGTTGTTGGTCCGTATGATGGCACAAATTCTCCATTATAAAAGAATTGAGCTCCCGGACTAAAAATGGAATATCCTAAAAAAGACTCTCCCGGAAGATTACCTGTAACCCCATATCCAACTCTTAATTTAAGATTATCAACATTATTCAGATCAGTCAGTTTGGTGATATCAACACCCGCACTTATCGCAGGAAAAATACCATATTTATTATCCGCACCAAATCTATCAGACCCTTCTCTTCTAACAGAAGCAGAAAGGAAATAAGTATCATCGTGGTTAAGATTTAATCTGGCAAACTGTGCCTGAAGAGCGTAACCATTATTATATGACCATGTGTTAGCCAATCCTTTTAACACTTCAGAAGACGCCCCGATGTTGTTGTAAGTAAATGCATCAAGCAGGAATCCTCCCGCCTCAATACCCTGACCTTCAAAAACAAAATCCTGAGATGAAACTCCCCCCAGCACCGTATAGGTCAATTTACCTGCCTCGCCTGTATAGGCTAATGTGGCCTCATACAAATCGTTCTGACCAACATCTGTAATTCTTCTGGCCACCCCATTTCTTGAAACACCTTGTCTGTAAACAGAATTTTTAGCATAATATTCTCCAAACAATGTGTTGAATTTTTGTTTGGCGTAACTACCTGTTAATTTTAAACCTGTTACAATTTCATAAGAAGCTGTTATATTAGCTAACAATTCTGCTTTTTGAGCATCATTAATCTGATTGGCAATAGCAACTGGATTAAATACATCAAAACCAGAAGGATTATTATAACCACCACCATCTAAAAATACTTTTGAAGTAGGATTAATAATGGAAGCATATCTGAAAGCTTCAGGAAATCCAAATCTAGTATCTCTGTTTGTCAGAATCATATTCAGAGATACATTCAATTTATCATTCATCGCTTTCTGACTCAGGGAAAGACTACCATTCATTTGTTTAAACCCGGTATTCAGAACTACTCCTGACATATCTCTTATGTTGAATGATGCTCTGTATGAAGTATTTCCTGCCCCACCGGATAAAGAAAGGTTATGAGAATGTGATAATTCACTTTGAGAAATTTCTTCATACCAGTCTGAAGTGCCTCCGGCATCAATCCCTCCTGCAGCTTTGAATTCAGATGCAGTAAGGAATGCTGGCAATTTTGCAATTGATTCATTGGAAACATATCCATTATACTCTACATTGCTGGTACCTTTTTTACCCTTTTTAGTGGTAATAAGAATTACACCTGATGATCCTCTTGTACCATAAATAGCAGCAGCAGAACCGTCCTTCAATACATCAAAACTCTCAATATCCTGAGGGTCAATGTTAGATAATGAAGCTCCGGGGACTCCATCCACAATAATCAATGGCTCAGTTTGAGCACCAATTGTAGACAACCCTCTTAATCTTATTCCAAAACTTCCATTCGGGTCACCACCCGGACGGGATACAGTAAGACCTGCAACTCTTCCTTGCAGTAACTGGGCAGGCGAATTTACATTTCCGGCGTTGAAGTCTTCCCTTTTGACACTCACTACTGATCCGGTGACTTCTTTGGATTTCTGTGTTCCGTATCCAACAACCACCACTTCATCAAGAAGTCTGCCTGCTGACAAAGATACGTTAACGGTTGTTGAAGTACCAACCGTAATCTCCTGATCGGTATAACCTGCGTAAGAAAATACCAATACATCTCCCTCTGAAGCTTTGAGTGAGTATGTACCATCAATATCAGTAATGGTTCCTAATCCGGTTCCTTTTACCAATACGTTAGCTCCGATGAGCGCGTCGCCGTTTGCAGCATCAGTGACACTTCCTGATACCATTTTCTGGGCTACCATGGAAGCTGTCATACCTACTAACAAAAACAACGAAAATGACCATTTCGTTAAAAATCTTTTCATGTGGCTTTGACGATTTTGTTAAAAATTAGTTAATAATATATGAACTTAGTGTAAAAATTACACAACTTTTAAAGGCTCAAACTTATAAATAAATTTTGAATTCAAATCTTTTATTTTA
>JACMLK010000251.1 GCA_014379665.1 Saprospiraceae bacterium
AGAAATTATATATATTTTTAGTACCTATTTTTATTTAAAGTAAATATTTAAAAAAGTGAACACACTAAGTTACAAAACAAAATCTGCCAATAGTGAGACAGCTACTCATCGTTGGTATGTAGTCGATGCGGAGGGTGAGATAGTGGGAAGACTGGCTACCAGAATAGCTTCTGTTCTGAGAGGCAAACATAAGCCGGATTTCACACCTCATGCTGATACAGGAGATTATGTTATCGTAATCAATGCCAATAAAGTAAGATTTACCGGTGACAAAATCAATGACAAAGAATACCAGACTTATTCAGGATATCCGGGAGGTCAGAAAAGTAGAACAGCTAAAGAAATGATGGTCAAAAGGCCAAACATGGTCCTTGAAATTGCTGTAAAAGGCATGTTACCAAAAACTAAACTGGGAAAAGCACAGATTAAAAAATTGTTTTTGTATGAAGGTGCAACCCACCCGCACTCAGCACAAAAACCAGAACCATTTAAATTTTAATAAGTATGGAAATGATAAATAGTATAGGCAGAAGAAAAGCTTCTACAGCCAGGGTATATGTTTTTAAAGGATCCGGAAAGATCACCATTAATGGTAAAGATTATAAGGATTACTTCCCTATGCCCAGTATACAGGCAACGGTATTGGATCCATTGCTCATTGCACAGTCTGAAACATTATATGACATAAAAGTCACGGTAGATGGTGGTGGATTTAAGGGTCAGGCCGAAGCTATCCGGTTAGGTATCTCCAGATCATTGGTTAAGATCAACGAAGACAATAAAAAACCATTGAAAGAGAAGAAATATCTTACAAGAGATGCCAGAGAAGTGGAGAGAAAGAAATTTGGAAAACCAAAAGCCAGAAAGAGCTTCCAGTTCTCTAAACGTTAATCTTTTTTCACCATTATTTTTATTATCAAGTTAAAAATTTTTAAAAAATGAATAAGCCGACATATAATGAAATGTTAGACGCTGGAGTACATTACGGACATTTAAAGAGAAAATGGAATCCGAAAATGCTTCCTTATATTTTCATGGAAAGAAAAGGTATACACATTATAGATTTGAACAGGACTGCTGAATGTCTTGACAGGGCCGCATACGCCATGAAGCAAATGGCAAAGTCGGGTAAAAAAATACTTTTTGTAGCTACTAAAAAGCAAGCAAAAGACATAGTCGCTTTGGCTGCAAGAAGTGCTGAGATGCCATATGTAACGGAGCGATGGTTAGGTGGTATGATGACAAATTTTGCTACCATAAGAAAATCAGTTAAAAAGATGAACAGCATCGACAAAATGTTATCTGATTCGGCGATCTCTATTACTAAAAAAGAAAGACTGACTCTTACCAGAGAAAAGGAAAAGCTGGAAAAAGTATTGGGAGGTATAGCAAATCTTAACAGACTTCCGAGTGCAGTCTTTATGGTTGACATACACCACGAACATATTGCATTGGCTGAAGCAAAAAGGCTTGGAATGAAAACTATAGCTATGGTTGATACTAATTCTGATCCTAATAAAGTGGACTTTGCAATTCCTGCCAATGACGATGCTTCAAAATCAGTAAAGTTAATCACTGATTATGTGGTAAGTGCGATTAAAGAAGGTCTGGAAGAAAGAAGGGTTGCTAAACTGGATACAAAAGAAGAATAAAAGCATACAACATTTAATAAAATTAAAAGCAAATAAATATGAGTGATGTAAATATTTCCGCATCTGCTGTGAAGGATTTGAGAGATCAGACAGGTGCAGGGATGATGGATTGTAAAAAAGCTTTGGTTGAAGCCGCAGGGAATTTTGACAAAGCTATTGAGCTATTGAGATTGAGAGGACAGAAAATGTCTGAGAAAAGAGCTGACAGAGATGCAAAGGAAGGTGTAGTAATTGCATTAGTTTCAGATGATCATAAAAAAGGGATCGTAGTCAGGGTTAGTTGTGAGACTGATTTCGTGTCAAAAAATGAGGATTTCATCAATCTGACAAAAGAGATTGCAGCAATTGCGCTTAAAAATTACCCTGCGTCACTGGAAGAACTTTATCAATTGTCTTATAATGGTGTTCCTCTTCAGACAGTAATGGCAGAACAGGTAGCAAAAATTGGTGAAAAAATAGAAATTGCAGACTATCAGAAAATTGAGGCACCATTAGTTACTTCATATATCCACATGGGGAACAAAGCGGGCGTATTAGTCGGATTAAATCTTTCTGACAAACAGTATGTGGAAGCAGGAAGAGATGTTGCTATGCAGGTGGCTGCCATGAAACCCGTGGCTTTGGATAAAGATGATGTACCTCAGGAAATCATTTCCAAAGAAATCGAAATTGGAAAAGAGATTGCCAGAAATGAAGGCAAGTCAGAAGATATGCTGGACAAAATAGCTTTAGGAAAATTAAACAGATTTTTTAAAGACAATACCTTATTAAACCAGATTTTTGTAAAAGATGGTAAAATAAGTGTAGCCGAGTATTTGAAAAGTAAAAATCCGGAGCTAACAGCAATTGGGTTTAAACATGTTAAACTGGGTTAAAAAATTAAGAACGAAGAGCGGTATTTTTGTCGCTCTTTTTTTATGCCCCATCCAAATTATTTATATTTATCTTTGCCTTATATATATTCATGCCAATGAACCTGAAATATAAAAGAGTCCTGTTGAAGCTGAGTGGTGAATCCCTTATGGGAGAGCAAAAATTCGGAATATCTTCTGACATGCTTACCTACTATGCACAAGAGATAAAAGAATTGATTGCACAAAAAGCTCAGGTAGCTATCGTCATCGGAGGAGGAAATATATATCGTGGCCTAAGCGCAGAATCATCCGGAATAGAAAGAGTCACCGGTGATTATATGGGTATGTTGGCTACTTGTATCAATGGTATGGCCTTACAGAGTGTTCTGGAATCAAATGGGGTTTATACCAGATTAATCACTGCCATTGAAATGCGTCAGATTGCAGAACCATATATACGACGTCGCGCAATAAGACATTTGGAAAAAGGGCGGGTTGTCATATTTTCTGCAGGTACGGGAAGTCCCTACTTTACTACAGATTCCGCCGCAGCGCTCAGGGCTAATGAAATCAATGCTGACATAATTCTGAAAGGTACCAGAGTAGATGGAATTTATGACAGTGACCCTGAAAAAAACCCAAACGCCATCAAATTTGACAAAATTTCTTTTGCAAAAGTTATAAGTATGGGTCTTTCAGTCATGGATATGACCGCTTTTACTTTGTGTCAGGAAAATAACCTTCCAATTATTGTTTTTGATATTAATCAATCAGGTCATCTGACAAGGATTGCCAAAGGTGAAACTATAGGAACTTTGGTCGATTAGGTTTTGTTTTTTAATTTTATATCTATTTTTGATTCTACATTATTCTTATGGGAAGCGATTGGAAAAATAAGGGACAAGCTTTGGTATATAAATGGATTGATCCTCTTATCAGGCTTTCTATACGAGTGGGAATTGCTCCGAATTTTGTCACTTTACTTGGGCTACTGATCAACATTTTTGCAGCTGCAATTTTTATTTATGGTGCTGAATACGGAATAAGAGCTAACCACAGCATTGTTGGGTGGGCAGGAGCTACTATTCTTCTGGCAGGACTAATGGACATGATTGATGGCAGATTAGCAAGAATTGGTAAAATGGAAACTACATACGGAGCTTTGTTTGATTCTGTACTGGACAGATACAGTGAAATGTTTATGTTTTTAGGAATTTGTTATTATCTGATTGCTCATCACTATTTTCTGAGTTCTTTGTTTGCATTTATAGCCATGATTGGGTCCGTGATGGTGAGTTATACCAGAGCAAGAGCCGAAGGGTTAGGCTTGAAAATGGCTGATGTAGGATTCATGCAAAGACCTGAAAGGATCCTGCTTATCGGGATAAGTGGTGTAGTTTGTGGTATTATGTCTGAAATACTGGGCTCTGATTTTAAGATGATGGTTTCGTGGCTACCCTTTCCTCTGATGGAAACCATTAGTTTTTTTACATTTCCAATCTTTGCATTAGCAATTTTTGCTAATATTACAGCCATTACCCGGTTGTTTCGTGCTGGTAAAATGTTAGAAAACCACTAGATCATTCCATGTCGCTAATAAATTTAAAAAATCTTTATATTGAATCTTCGTTTTTCCCAAGAAAACATTTCCTGGTTTTTGTCGCGTTTACACTGATTTATTTATCGTGGACAAATTTTGTTGTAGGCTTCAGGACGGATCATATTAATTTTTATATTTTTATATTGTGTTTGTTCCTGGTTCATAAATGGACAAGAACCCTGGTATATTGTTTTGTGTTTTTTTTGCTGTTTTGGATCATATATGACTCTATGAGAGTTTATCCCAATTATATGGTTAATGAAGTGCGAATCATAGAACCATATCAGATTGAAAAAGCGCTATTTGGAATTAATTCCGACCAGAATATTTTTACACCTAATGAATTTTTTAAGCTAAATTCTTCTTCGGTGTTGGATTTGATTTCGGGATTATTTTATCTTACATGGGTGCCTGTTCCGTTGGCTTTGGGAATCTACTTATTTTTTACAGACAAAAAGATGTTGTTGAGATTCAGTGCAGCATACCTGTTTGCAAATTTATTGGGTTTTTGTATTTATTATTTATATCCTGCGGCTCCTCCCTGGTATTTTGCAAAATATGGCAGCATACAAAATTTCAATATCCCGGGAGATCCCGCCCAATTATTACGATTTGATGAAATGATTGGTTTTCCATTGTTTACAAATATGTATTCCAAAAACGCCAATGTATTTGCTGCCATTCCGTCCCTTCATGCAGCATATCCGGTGATTACCTGGTATTATGCCAGAAAAAAGAAATTGTACCTTGCCTCCGCATTAATTTTTATTGATATTTTAGGTATTTGGTTTGCAGCAGTATACTCCTTCCACCATTATGTCATAGATGTTTTAATGGGGTTAGGATGCGCTTTGGTTGCTCTTTTTATTTTTGAAGGATGGCTTATAAAAACTAAAGTATCCGTACTAATGGATAAATATCTTTCTTTTGTTACCTCGTGATCGTTCTCAAAATGGCCTCCAAATATTTTTCACAAATCTTTGTCTTGTAATTATAAAATAACAATAGCTTTGCACCTAGTTTTTAAAACTATCTTTATAAGATTAGTGTTAGATTCGGATTGTTTTATCATAACAGAATGAATTTTAAAAATGGCTAAGAAAATCAAAGTTGAAAAACCAAAAGGAAAATTAGGAATCTTACTACCGGGAATGGGTGCAGTGGCTACAACAACAATTGCTGGTGTTTTTGCAGTGAATAAAGGAATATCGCTGCCAATAGGTTCGCTGACCCAAATGGGTCGTTTGAGGATAGGAAAACGTACAGA
>JACMLK010000252.1 GCA_014379665.1 Saprospiraceae bacterium
CTATGGATTTTTTTATTTTGGTGAGTTCTTCCATGAGTTGTTTTTTGGTATGCAGTCTGCCGGCTGTGTCAATAATAGCCACATCCAATGCATTATTCTGTGCATACTGGACGGTTTCATATGCCACAGCTGCCGGGTCTGTATTCATACCTTTACTGTAGAAAAGACTCTTACTTCTATCTGCCCATATTTTTAATTGATCCACAGCAGCTGCTCTGAATGTATCTCCCGCTCCAAGCACTACCTGATGGCCTCTTTTTTGAAATTGGTAAGCCATTTTACCTATCGTGGTTGTTTTACCTACACCATTGACACCTACAACAAGCATTACATAAGGATGTTTGTCGTCCGGAATATCAAAATCTTCCACATCTTCTGTATTATTTTCAAACAAAATGTCAATGATTACATTTTTTAAGATTTGATTGAGTTCATCGGTGTTGATGTACAGGTCTGCGGCTACTTTTTTCTCCAGGCGTTCAATAATTTTGATGGTAGTTTCCAAACCGACATCTGAAGAAATAAGAATGTTTTCCAGTTGATCTAAAAAGGCCAGGTCTACTTTGGATTTGCCTGCAACTGCTTTTGTTATTTGTGTAAAAAAGCTCTGTTTGGTTTTTTCAAGGCCTTTATTCAGGTCTTCTTCTTTATCCTTTGAGAAAAATTTTTTAAAGAAGCTCATAGTGATTCATTGAAGGTTTAAGAATGAGAAGTGAGTTCAATTAGTGTCCGGAAATTATTAAACATAAAAAGGGTTTTCCTCTCTGTGAAAAGAAAAACCCTCTTTAAAAACCGAAATTATCCGATTATTTATTTTCTTCAAAAAATTCTTTAACCTTATCCTTGTGGATGATAGATTCCTTGTATGAATATTTTCCTGTGATAGGGTCTTTTATGGACTTTACCACTTTTACATGATCTCTGCCTGAACCGGCATTTGCTGCCCTTTGGGCAACTCTCGCGTTTTTAGATACCTTTGCCATTATTACTTGATTTCTTTATGAAGTGTATACTTTTTCAACACAGCATTGAATTTTTTAATTTCAAGTCTGTCCGGATTATTCTTACGATTTTTCTCCGTTACGTATCTTGAAGTTCCTGGCATTCCACTTGCCTTATGTTCTGTACATTCAAGAATGATCTGGATTCTGTTACCTTTTGCTTTTTTTGCCATGGCTATCCTTCAATTTTGCTTTTATTCGATTATAATTTTACACCGGTCTTAACACCTGTAAATTCCAATTCTTTAAGATAGGCGTGAAGTCCTTTTTTATCAATGTTCCTTAAGGCTTGTGAACAGATTTTTAAAGTCACCCATTCTCCTGTTTCAGGCATAAAAAATCTCTTGGTAAACAGATTTGGTAAAAACCTCCTGTTTGTTTTTACATTTGAATGCGATACTTTGTGACCCTTCATTGGCCTTTTACCCGTCAATTGGCAAACTCTAGACATTTTGCTTCTTTTTTAATTTGTTATTCAGCAATAGAGCAATATATATCAAATAAATCGCTCTTTTTTTAGTTTTGTGACTCCGGAAGGATTCGAACCTTCAACCGCCTGATTCGTAGTCAGGTACTCTATCCAGTTGAGCTACGGTGCCTTGATTTGTTCAAATCTTTCTTATGTCTCTATCTATCAACACTTTATGGCAAAATTTATTACAATCTACCTTCTGAATTTCTAAATAGGCTGCAAAGATAATTTTTTTATTTGTTTTTGCAAAACAATTTTTTAAAATAAATATATTAAATATTCTAATATCATGAGCGTACAAGGTCATAATTGCGGGCTAAAACCAGTTTTTTCGTTTAAACCAAATAGTAAGTCCGATCACAATCACAATCATAATGCCCCATATTAAATAATACCCGTAACGCCATTCAAGTTCCGGCATATATTTGAAATTCATACCATATACACCCACAATAAATGTCAAAGGAATAAAAAATGTTGAAATGATGGTAAGGACTTTTATAATTTTATTCATCTCATGGCTCAAAGAGTTTAAATATACATCTTTCAGACTTACATTGATTTCCCGATAAGTTTCCACAGTCTCCAACACTTGTACGGTATGATCGAGCACGTCTTTGAAGTATTTTTTTGTCTGATCCTTTATTAATGGGTGTTCGATGTTAACTAACTTATTCAGGACATCTCTGAGTGGATAGATATTTTTGCGCATTTGCATAGTGTCCTTTTTATTATTCTGAATCAGAGTCAGGTGTTCTGCCTTAGGGCAACTCATGATTTCTATCTCCAGAAGCTCCAGATGCTCACCAAGTTTCTCCAGTATTTCAAAATAATTGTCCACCGTAATGTCTAATAATCTGTAGAAAAGATAATCAATTGACTTTTCTCTTAATATCGACGATTTGGTGTTAAGTTTATCTCTGAGCAGATCAAAGTAGTCACCGGGTTTTTCCTGAAATGTGATCACTGTGTTTTTAGTCAGAATGATGGAGAACTGTTCTTCTTCTATCTCTTTAGTTACATCGTCCCATTCCAGAGACTTGAATGTAAAAAAGAGATAGTTTGCTTCATCTTCGACTTTAGGTCGCTGGAATACATTCATAATGTCTTCCTGATACAGATAGTGAATTCCATATTTATTACATATGTCTCTCACATACACCTCATTGCTGATGCCATCTACATTTATCCAGAGATTTTTGTCGGAAAGTTCTGTTTTTTTAAATTCTTCCAGCGTTGGTTTTTTTACTTCCACACTTTCCGAATCATAACTTATCGTCTCAAGAACTGAAATATCCATGATATTAGTTCCGGTATATACATGTGTACCGGGTGCTAATCCTTTTTTGCTGGGAGGATGTTTTATTTTTGAATGTTGGATGTTTCTATTTTTTGTTTTCAATGTTGATGGGCTTAAGGAGTTGCTGGAAATAAGGGATTTACAATGGTCTTAGTTTTTTTATTAAGTGAAATATGGAATCCCAAAGTCGCCATCATTGGGATGACCTCTGTATTATATCCATTGATAGTCAGGTCATCACTTACGTCAAAATCTAAAAGATGGCGATCCACAAAGGCATCTACTACTGTAATCAGATGACCCGCAATCAGCCAAACCCAGGAATATTCTTTATTCTTTCTATAAAAATCACGTTGCGATTTTAGCCTGCTTTTAAGTGGATCATCGTCTTTTACTGCCTGAAGGTATAAAGCCTGACTGGTATTGTATTGACTGGTATTCCAGAGCAGCAGGTAGGTGAGCCCACCATCAATCCCGACAGCCAAAGGCACCTTCCACCATTTTTTATTGTATGCCTGCCCGCCACCCGGAATCAGTAAGGAGTACAACGCCGCATTGCCGGGTTTCCCTTTAAAAAGAGAAAAAAAGCCATTCCTGTTTATAATGGTGTCATTTTCATTGAGCGTGTCCTGCACCACGTAGGTTTGCTGGTCATCAGGTCTGTTGATCTGACCATGACAAAAACAGCAGAGTGAAACAAGAACTAAGGTTAGAGTGCATATTCTAAGCATAATTAAGTAACGATTTTTTACATAATTAGTTATCTTTTCTCAACCTTTCCATGATATTGTTTAATTCTTTGTCTGTCTTGAATGAGATCGTAATCATACCTTTACCGGCACTATCTCTTTTGATGTCTACAGCAGTACCAAGCATCAGGCTTATTTCATCTTTTATTTTTCTGATTTCCGGTGTATTTCCATCCTTTTTGGATTCACTCGGGTGGGAAGAAGGTTTAGTTGTCTGATAAGACTTAATCAGTTGTTCCAGTGCCCTTACGGAATGACCATTATCCACTGTTTCTTTAAATAGTTTTATTTGTAGTGCAAGATTGTCGATGCCTGCCAACGCCCTGGCATGTCCCATGCTCAACTTTCCTTCTTTGATGGAAGACTGTATCTGTGCCGGTAGTTTCAGTATTCTTACGTAATTGGTGATAGTACTCCTGTCTTTGCCGACTTTATCCGATAATGCCTCATGAGTAAGATTGCACTCGTCCATTAATCTCTGGTACGAAATGGCTATTTCCAAAGCGTTGAGATCTGCTCTCTGGATGTTTTCAACTAATGCCATTTCAAGCATTTCCTGATCATTTGCCACCCTGATATAAGCCGGAATTTCTTTGATACCGGCCATTTTGGAAGCCCGAAGTCGTCTTTCACCGGAAATCAACTGATATTTATTTCCTCCTACAGATCGGACCGTGATTGGTTGGATAAGACCTGATGATTTAATAGATTTTGCCAATTCCATCAATTGATCGGTATCAAAATCTTTCCTTGGCTGGAAAGGGTTTACTTCAATCACTTCCGGACTTATCAGGGCAATGCTGTTGGTCAGTTCACGGACAAGATTATTTCGCTCCAGTGGGTTATTGGTCTTTTCTATATTTGAAAGAAGAGACCTTAATCCTTTTGAAACTTCATTTTTTTTGTTCATAATATAACTGTCTGATTACTGTTTATAAACACTTTCTTCATTCATAGTAAGAAATTCCTGCGCAAGATTCAGAAAATTGATAGCGCCTTTGCTGCTGGCGTCGTAAATGATCACCGGCTGTCCCAGTGAAGGGGCTTCCCCAATTTTGCTGTTTCTGTGTATGATGGTTTCAAAAATATTATCTGAGATAATGTGTCTTATTTCTTCGATGACCATATTTGCCATCCGTATTCTTTGATCATACATGGATAGTACAATTCCTTCTACCTGTAGTTCCGGATTCAGGGACTGTTGTATCAGATTGATCGTGTCTTTAAGTTTTCCCAAACCTTCCAGTGAAAAAAATTCACACTGAACAGGGACTATTACACTATCCGCAGCGACCAATGCATTTACTGTAATTAAACCAAGAGATGGCAGGCAATCCACAAAAATATAATCATATTCATCTCTGATTTTTTCGAGCAACTGTTTCATTTTGAATTCCCTGTTAGGTTGATTGACCAATTCAATTTCGGCACCTACCAGATCAATGGATGAAGGAAGAATAAACAGATTCGGTGTTTTAGTCACTAGGATAGCCAATCGGGGATCTGCATCAGCGACCAGGCACTCATAGGTCGTAAGCCCGACCTCATCTGCTTTGATACCTACACCGGATGTTGCATTGGCCTGTGGATCAGAATCTACAAGCAGCACTTTTTTTTCCAGTATGGCCAGTGTGGCAGCAAGATTTATTGCAGTAGTCGTTTTTCCCACTCCGCCCTTTTGATTTGCTATTGCAATTATTTTACCCATTTGATTTTTTTTTATAATTCTATGCTCGCTCCGATATTTAATAAAATAAGTTCCTTCCCCGCGTTTTTGAATTCGTTGATTGCTGCCTGATGATCTATTTTAATATACCCGAAAGTATCATAATGACATCCAATGATTTTGTCGCATTGAATAAAATCAGCTGCATATACAGCATCTTCATACCCCATAGTGAAATTATCACCGATCGGAAGTATGGCAAAATCCAATGCCGGGCATATCATAGGAATAAGTTTCATATCATAGGTCAGCGAGGTGTCACCTGCAAAATAAAAACATTTTTTTTCATCCCATATAACAAACCCTCCTGAGGCTCCTCCATAACTGCCGTCAGGCAACATACTGGAATGTGTGGCCGCAACGTATTTTACAGTACCAAAGTCAAATTTTCTTTTACCACCAATATTCATAGGATGCCCCTTTAGCCCTTTTGATTCATACCATGATACTATTTCATAATTGGAAATGATGGTGGCATTGTTGGCTTTTGCAAGTAGCTCTGCGTCGGCAACATGGTCTTCATGGCCGTGAGACAATAATATGTAATTTGGTTTAAGTGTGTCCAGACTAATCGATGAAGCCAGCGGATTTGGCGTGATCATCGGATCAAAAACCAGATTATACCCGTTGAATTCCATTACAAATGCTGATTGACCCAGGTATGTCAACTTCATATCTATTTTTGTTTTAAATTGTAAGTTATATGGTCAAAGTAATTATAATGAAAATGGAGGTTTTCTTTCTCAAACATTCTTTCTACCCTTTGTAAAGTAATCCATTTCCATTTGAGGCCGCAAAGATACTCAATATTCAGTAAATTTATCTGATAAAATATGGTATTATGAAAAAGAATTTGACCAAAACGAAGAAAATTTGTCCGTGGCGAAGAGTATAAACTAAGCCCTTTGTGATCCCATCGGGATCAAACTATGTTAGAAAAATGTTTCCCCAACCATATGATCCCAGCGGGATCACACTATATTAATAAATTCAAACAACCGATTGAACCTTTATAATCCGATTATTGAAATACCGTTAGTAATTTTGGACGGTGTGTATATTTTTCCCTCAACATAGCCTGAAGAGGGACAAACATACCTTCCATATGGTGAGCTCTGAAATGATTTTTTAACTTATCCATATAAATATGGGCATTGTCACCCAAATGTTCGTCCAGGAAACTCATTATGATACTTTTGTATAAAGCAATAAGACTATTTCTTTCTGTTTTGTACAGAGAAGCATCATGCTGCATTACCACTTCAAGATCATTCATATCTGACATGTACTCTATGAGTCCGTGCCAGTCTTCTTCATTTTTGAATAGTTTTACCCAAAGTGCTGCGTCCGATTTTTTATCTTTGAGTTGCGTTTTAAGTCTTAAGATCGTGTTTTGATAACTTTCCGGTATCAATTCCTTTTTTAAGATATCCAGATATTTAAGATCAGCCGTTTTTAAGTATGCGGTCATGGCTATCTCAGTCAGTTTGTTTGTGTTATTGCACCTTACATACAAAAATATTAATCTGTTTGAAATGTCTTTTACAAACTTTCGGGTCGTATACAGATTTTCCAGTATTTTTAAAGACAGTACGTCTTCTTTATTGGTCAATAGTTGATCAGCAATATCAATCAGAAAAGTTTCAAATGGCTTGAGGTATTCTATTTCCTTAATATTCACTTCA
>JACMLK010000253.1 GCA_014379665.1 Saprospiraceae bacterium
AATAAGATTTGAATTAATGAAAATCGTAAAATAATTATTTTTATCCTGCAAAACTCCATCTTCATTTTGAACCTATGACATATTTCAAAGAAATCTGATTGCAAATAAAACAATTTACGAACATTTTTTCTTATTGTGTTCATATAAATGGAATAACATGGATTACAGGAGATTAGGTGCCACAGATCTGGAAGTAAGTGTGATTTGTCTGGGTACCATGACATTTGGAGAGCAAAATACTGAAGAAGAAGGTCACGATCAAATGGATTATGCTTTTACGCAGGGTATCAATTTTATAGATACAGCAGAGATGTATTCTGTGCCGGGAAGAGCCGAAACTCAGGGTTCAACTGAAAGAATCATAGGCTCATGGATGAAAAAAACTGGTAAAAGAAAGGATATTATACTTGCTACAAAAGTAACAGGTCCTTCACCCTCTTTTAAGTATATCAGCCCTGTTCTTGGGTTCAGCAAACCCAGAATCCTTGAGGCTATAGAGGGGAGTTTCATAAGATTGAAGACGGATTATATCGATATCTATCAGTTGCACTGGCCGGAAAGAAAGACTAACTTTTTTGGTCAGCTTGGATATACGCACAATCAGGATGAAGAGTGGAACGATAATTTTGAAGAGACCATCACTACTATGGATGACTTGATCAAAGCCGGTAAAATAAGACATTGGGGTCTGTCTAATGAAACTTCCTGGGGCATAATGCGCACTTGCAAGATCAGTGATCACCTAGGATTCCCACGACCATTGAGTATTCAGAATCCATACAATCTGCTCAACAGATCTTTTGAAATAGGATTAGCGGAGATATCCATCAGAGAGAATATCAGCTTGCTGGCCTATTCTCCGATGGGTTTTGGCCTTCTGTCCGGAAAATTTCACAAACAAACAGATACACCCAATGACCGTATCAATAAATTCAAACAACTTTCGAGATACAATAGTCCGCAAAGTTATGAAGCCACTTATAGATATATTGAGATCGCTGAAAAAGCAGGAATAAGTCCGGCACAAATGGCACTTTCATTTGTCAACGACCGGCCATTTGTTACAAGCAGTATCATTGGTGCAACAAGTCTGCCTCAGTTAAAGGAGAATATAGAAAGTGTAAATGTAAAATTGAGCAGAGATGTTCTCGTAGCCATAGATGCAGTACAAAAAGAGATTTCCAATCCTGCTCCATAAAGTTTTTATTTTTGTTTTTAATCTGAGCTAATATCCAAACAAAAATTAGGTTGATTTCATTTTTTATAATGTTTACTATGATGCCACCCTAAATAAAAAAAGGCTTCTTCCATTCACGGAAAAAGCCTTTTTAAACTCAAAATTATATCTTATCTTTTGACGAATTTTTCTGTATACACATTTTCTTCTGTTTCAATGCGCAAAATATACATACCATCTATGAAATCAGAAATATCAATGGTCTGATTTGGCTGACCAAATGTGGTTAGGGTAGTGATCAATTTACCTGACATATTATATATCTGTACACCTGTAATATCTTCTTGCGCCCTTAGGTTGATCACATCACCCGAAGGATTAGGATAAATA
>JACMLK010000254.1 GCA_014379665.1 Saprospiraceae bacterium
CAACAAATCTGATGGGCTATCACAATTCCACATACAATTTTTTATTAAATATCTTAGTCTTCCTTTTTTCTTGGAAACCAGATCAATAAATTTCATCACCTGATATCTTTGGGTATCAAAATGAACGACTACTTTATTAAAATCCAGTTTTGTTCGCATGTCTTTCAGGTTCATAGAATTATCAACTGCTATTGCAAATTCGACAAATCCTATTGATTTTTCAGGTTCGCTTGGGTTATACATACCCACCTGAACCAAGTCTTCGAAGTCAAAGAAAACTTTGTCAGTCTGTGAAGGTGGTGGATCCAAGCTACCTGGAACACCGTTACCTCCAGCACTGAAATATAACTCTCCAATGCAATCCCTGTTAAAGCCTTCTCGGAATTTAACTTCTACCTTGAGATTATCTGCAGCTACTGCACCAGTGTTTACAAACTGAATACGATACTTGACAAATTGCTTTTCTGCAGTTTTGCAAATGGACAAAACCTTAACCAAGTTGGGATCATGGCTAGCGAGGATAGATTCATGCAACTCATGAAGCTTAGTCAGTGATTGTATGCGAAACACAGTTTCTGAATTTTTCTCAGGTTCATCTGGAAAGTACAAAGGCAACTTATCAGTCCCTCTCAAATTCACATAGACATAGGGAGGGGTGTCTGGTGTTAAATTATCGAGTCCGAGGAAAGTAATTCTGCCATTTTGATATTCTGCCCCGACATTACAAAATTTCGTCGGGGTATTAAATACAGGGGAAGGAGTAAAATATTCATCACTGAACTCTGTAGTTGTTCCAATGAGTCTTGCAATGTTACATTGCAAGACATCTCCATTCTGAATAGATTTACGATCAATAATCAATGTAATATCCTGTCCACCTACTACATCGTGGTTTGCTGTGATAGAATGGTCAGGATGAGTAATACCAAACCGAAATGTAGTCGAATTAGAAGTAGAGTTCCTTCCTAATACTCTTACTTCTGGAGGAAGATCATGATCCTCGTATATATCAGATAGATATAGATAAGATAATGGCGTCGTATTTATTGTGGTGAAATTATGGTTAACCGCTCCTAGATAATTGTTATTCAGATATGGGTAAAACACATCCAGTTCCCGGGCATAATTACCATTCACATTTACTTCTCGGGAATTAAAATGGTTCCAGTCATTATAAATGGCCAAAATATCATTTTTGGCACGTCGATCTGTCAGTCTTCGGGGCAGTGTTACATTCTGCATTTGAAATTTGCTACCAAATACTGTATGCTCCAAAGTATTCTGAACAGGATAGTCGTTTACAAATTTTTCATTGACAATGGATGCACCCACCTTGCCTATGTTGTTCACAACAAGCCATTGACAATCTGATTCAGATTGTGATGACACGGTTAACAAAAAAGAATGAAACAACATCAGGAATAAAATCAGCTTCTTCAAAATCGTTTGGTTTTTCAAACTTTATTTAAAATATGTGATATCAATTAAAGTTCTAATCAATTCATTATCTAAAAATAGAATTCATGTCACCAGCGGGAACAAACCCCGCCCAGAAATATGGAAAGACTCTGCTTGGTGAAGTATAGGCTAAATAGTCAAGCTTGGCGTTCCTAAGGGCTTCATCTTTTTTAAACCCATTATTCAAGTAATGGTAAAAGCTTGTAATTATACTGG
>JACMLK010000255.1 GCA_014379665.1 Saprospiraceae bacterium
CACCCGCTGGAAGTGGCTGGTCAGTCTTTTCAAATTGAAATCATTCCTTTTGAAGACTTGTGGGAAATGGTATTAAGCAGCTTAGAAAAACAATTGTTGCATCCTGGAACAGGAGAAAATGTTATTAAATAACCTTGTTTAAACCAAACAAATACAAAATCAATTAAAGCAAACTAAATAAACAATCATCATAAGGCAGGATTTTCATTTTACACCATATTTATATCATAGTCATTTTTAACAATTAAAACAAATTTACTCATGATGACCTTCCTTACATTTTTCACGACCTTTAAACAACTTCGTTCTATCATTATTATTGACACGATGGGTCCCTGATCTTTTCTTGGTACGGATCAATTCCAGCAGGAAAGATCCCTGAACAAAAGATTTCTTAGATTCAAAAAGCCTCCGCATACCGCAGAGGCTTTTTGTATTTATCCATTATTCATATCTGCAAATTTGCTATTTTTACTCGCTACTTATACAAACACTGCTTATTTGGGTCATAGTTATGAAATTACGTAAGACGATTGCGCTTTCGATATTGCTTCTGTTTTTCTTGCAACTTTCTGCTACCAGCTATTTTGCAGATACTGAATACCTGAACGTAGAGCAGGGCTTATCTAACCGATTTGTTAACAACATTTATCAAGACACCCGAGGCTTCATTTGGATTTGTACCAACGTCGGTTTGAATCGTTATGATGGGCATTCTTTCAAAGTCTTCTCAAAGGAAAAAAATGGACTTTATTCTGATGCCTTCCAATTCGTTTTAGAAGATAAACTACATCACCTATGGATTATGTATCGGGAGGAATATGAACAAAAATACTTCCGGGCAAATGAGCCCCATATAGTGACTGGTATAGATGTACTTGACCCTCAAACCGGCAAAGCACAAAGATTATCTGAAAAATATCCTGCCTTATCAGTACTCAACCAGCGTCATATTAGCAGCGTACAAGCTGGAAATGATCATTCCATTTGGATCAGTACGCAGGAAGGCGAACTCTTTCTTTTTGACGGCTCCTTGCACCTGATACATCAAAATGAGGATGGATCCCCCATTTTGACCGGAATAGGGACGGAGGTAACTTACTGGATTGTGAAAACAAATCAATTGCAGGAGATTGATAGAACCGGTAAAATAATCAAAACGCTTTCTCTGCCTTTGATATCTGAAAGTAAGATGACGCTCACCCAAGAGGGTACTTTATGGGTGAATCTCTTGTGTCAGCTAGCAAACAATGATTTCCTCGCCCGAAGCTATTATCAAACAAAGGGAGATACCTTACAATTATTAAAGCTAGCATATACGCCGGGTAAAGTTCGCTATTTGGAACAAACAAAACTCCAACAGATTCTTCCGAGTTCCGGTGGTAATATTTGGTCGCTCAACCACCATGCAGCCGAAAAAATAGCACTTTACGATGCCAAAGGCAATTTGCTATACCATTTGCCAAAAGACCTTTATGAAAATGCCAATCTAAAGGATTTCGGATATATTCATAGCGTGTTTCTTGATGCTAGTAATTTGCTATGGATTGCCACGGAAAATGGCATCATTAAAATAAATTTGTATCAACCCAATCCTGCTTTCAAACCTTTTTTGAATGGTATAAAGGAAACCAGCACTCGTGCCATTGTGCCGATAAGCAACCAGAAAATATGGGTAAACTCCCTACGCGGTTGGGGTATTGTTGATATTAGTGAGACTACTGCTTTAAATCGTAGTATTGCTCCCTTACACCAACTTTCTTTTGATTATACCCAGGGTTATGGAGCATGTTATGTAAATGGGGCATATTTGCTGATCGGAGCGTATGGAACAAATTTATTTAAAG
>JACMLK010000256.1 GCA_014379665.1 Saprospiraceae bacterium
ATGAATGTCCCAAAGTGGCCGGACCCATAAGCAATAAAGGTTGCCCCTTACCAGAAGAACCAAAAGTTAGGGATGGAGACATGGATGGTGTTCCCGATAAGTTGGATAAATGTCCTGATCAAAAAGGAACAGAGGCTACGATGGGATGTCCTGATTCGGACGGAGATGGTATTGCAGACAAAGAAGATAAATGTCCGGGCAAACCCGGATTGAAAATATATTACGGTTGTCCTGATACTGACAGTGATGGTATTGATGACAGTCGTGACAAATGTCCGAATACCCCTGGAACTGTGGCTAATGAAGGATGTCCTGAAATTAAAAAAGAAGACAAAAAAATCCTTGATGTAGCCATGCAGGCGGTACAGTTTCAAACAGGCAGCGCCATACTTAAAACTGAATCAAGTATCGTACTAAGTCAGATTGCAGATATTATGAGGAGGTATCCGGATTTTAATATGAATATCAGCGGACATACTGACAATACAGGTAGTTCTACAGCAAATCAATCATTATCTGAAAGAAGGGCAAAGGCATGTTATGATTTTCTGATCAAACAGGGTGTGTCTTCTTCAAGAATGAGTTATACAGGTTTTGGTGAATCAAGACCTATATCAAGTAATCTTAACGATAAAGGCAAGGCATTAAACAGACGCGTAGAATTTAATCTGATTCCGAGAGAATAAAATCTAAAGGAAAGTGTAATAAAAAGGGGAAGACATGATTTTCATGTCTTCCCTTTTTCTTTTGGTAAAAACTATACCGTCGTGATTTGGCTATGTCCAATATTTAATTAAATTTGCCTTTGCAGATCAAATGCTTGTAAGGTCTTATATCATTAAACCATAAAAATTTTGCTTTATGCAACATAATTCTTTGGATCAGATTATTCAATCACGTATAGATAGCTGGCTTAACGGACATTACGACGAAGCTACAAAAGCTGAAATTAATCAATTGTTAGCTGACCATAATTATACTGAACTCACCGATGCATTTTATCGTGATCTGGAATTTGGAACAGGCGGACTCAGAGGTATAATGGGGGCAGGAACCAACCGTGTCAATAAATATACGCTGGGTGCTGCCACTCAGGGTCTCAGCAATTATCTATTGAAATTATATCCGGACACACAGGTCAAAGTTGTTATAGCTTACGATAACAGAAATAATTCAAGTCTTTTTGCAGGAATAGTAGCTGATGTGTTTTCTGCTAACGGTATTTTTGTATATTTTTTTGAAAAACTCAGGCCTACTCCTGAATTATCCTATGCTATACGTAAGCTAGGGTGTCAAAGCGGTGTCATGTTGACGGCATCTCACAATCCAAAGGAATATAACGGTTATAAAGCTTATGGAGCCGATGGGGGGCAATTGGTATCACCGCATGATGAAGCAGTGATGCGTGAGGTTTCTAAAATAAGCAGTATAGATCAGATAAAATTTGATAGAAGCCACAAAAACATACAAACTATAGGCAAAAATATTGATCAGCAATATCTGAATGAAATTCTTAAATGGTCGATTTCAAAGGAAGCCATTCGCAGGCAAAAAAATTTGAAAATAGTGTTTTCTCCCATCCATGGTACTGGTGGAGAATTGATACCTGATGCTTTGGCGCTTTTTGGTTTTGAAAATGTCATTCCTGTTAAAGAGCAAATGATTGTAGATGGAAATTTTCCAACCGTCATTTATCCTAATCCTGAAGAAGCAGAAGCATTGAGCATGGCAATGGCAAAAGCAAAAGAAACAGATGCTGATCTTGTGCTTGCCACCGACCCGGATGCTGATAGGGTGGGGATGGCCATTAAAAATGATCATAATGAATTCATTTTGTTAAACGGAAATCAGGCTCTGAGTCTTTTGGTAAGATATGTATTGGAAGCTTGGGCAAGAGGCGGTAAATTGGATGGTAGCCAATACGTAGTAAAAACGATCGTCACTTCTTATCTTATAGATAAAATAGCAGCTTCCAAAGGAGTGGAATGTTTTAACTCGCTCACGGGATTCAAATATATAGGTGAGATCATGACCAGACTTGAGGGTCAAAAAACATTTGTAGTAGGCGGTGAAGAAAGTTACGGATATCTGGTAGGCGACCACGCCAGAGACAAAGATGCCGTGGTAGCTTGTGCTATGTTTGCTGAAATGGCTGCCTATTATAAAGACAAAGGAAGCAGTCTTTATGAAGTGATGCTGGATATGTATATGGAATATGGTTTTTATAAAGAAAAACTGATTTCTATTACAAAAAAAGGGAAAAGTGGGGCTGAGGAGATCAAAGCCATGATGGAAAAATACCGCAATGAAACGCCTCTGAAACTAGGAGGTAACAGCGTTGTGACCCTGAAGGATTATAAAACCGGAATTTCTAGAAATATTCAAACAAATGAAACAGAGAAAATAGACCTGCCTTCTTCCAATGTATTGCAATTCTTCACAGCGGATGGCAGTATTATATCTGCCCGACCTTCCGGTACGGAGCCAAAAATAAAATTTTATTGCAGTGTGAATGCACCGTTGAACAGAAAGTCTGATTTCAAAGAAGTGGCACTATGTTTAGATGAAAAACTAAATGACATATTGAGGGATTTGGGGGTGTGAATTTTGAACGATGAACGATGAATAATGAACGAAGAAAAAATAAGATAAACGGTGATCGGGGAGGCGAGATATCGGGTTAAAGGGGTTGCGGAATGCGGACTGCGGGGTGCGGGTCAGCGGTTTTTCGGTTGTTCGTCATTCGGTCGTTCGTCATTCGGTCGTTCGTCGTTCGGTTGAATAACACTAGTTTTCTTCACCATACCCCGTTGCTTCAGCTTCAGATATGACCAACGGAATGGCATCTTTAATGGATTTTTGTTGTAAGTTGGTGAGTTCGTTAAAGTTTTTTCCATATCCGGCTAAAGCTGCTTCTTCCCACAGTTCATTATAGGCAGACTTAAGTTCATTATACACTTCAATGTACGTCTGATATTTAGTACCCCGGTCATTTTTAAGTGAGATTATTGCTACTGTTGGGTCCTCTGACATTTCAGGATCACCTGAAGGATTTTTGATGAATATTTTGGTATTTTTTTTTAGGTCGGCAATATTCATGGCTTTTTTTCTTACCAGCAATTGATTATTAGCATTGACAAGTACGGAGAATACATTCCTTTCATGTATCGGTAGTGGAGGAGGTGGCTCAGGGCTCCATTCAGGGAGTTTCACAAGTATTCCTTTGTCTTCCGAAATGGTGGTTGTAACCAGGAAAAAAATGAGTAAAAGAAAAGCTATATCAGCCATGGATCCGGCATTGATTTCATTGTTCATATGACGTCTTGTTGCCATAATCATATCTAATTTATGGTGAAAAAAACTATTCTGCAACAT
>JACMLK010000257.1 GCA_014379665.1 Saprospiraceae bacterium
GATCGGAATTATCGTATTGATAGGTATAGTGACAAAAAACGGAATTCTGATCGTAGAGTTTGCCAATCAAAGACGGGAACAGGGTGTGAAAGCCCTCGATGCAGTGAGAGAGGCTGCAGTTTCAAGACTCAGACCGATATTAATGACCAGTTTAGCTACCGTATTGGGTGCCTTACCAATAGCCATGGCATTAGGGGCTGCTTCACTAAGTAGAGTTTCGATGGGGATTGCCATCATTGGTGGATTATTGTTTTCGTTGGTACTGACTTTATTTGTAATTCCGGCTATTTATACATATTTGTCAAGAAACAAAAAGTTATATGATGATGGGGCATATTAAAAATAATTTTATACTGTCAGCTTTTATTCTATTTGTTCATATGCTGGGAGCACAGGAGGTTTTAAGCCTTAAGGATGCCATTCGCATTGCAGTGGAGCATAATTACGATGTCCGGATTGCCAGAAATGAAACCGAAATAGATAAAACCAATAATACCCTTGGAAATGCGGGCATACTTCCAAGATTAGATTTTATTTTTGGACAAAATTACAATATCAATAATACAAGCCAGGAATTTTTCAGCGGGGAGACCAGGACAGGAAGTAATGTGAATACCAGCAATCTGAATGCCAATCTCCAGTTGGCCTGGACATTGTTTGACGGGATGAACATGTTTGTAAATAAGGAGAGACTGTCTGAAATCGTACAACTGGGACAATTGAATGTGCAGTTTCAGATGGAAAATACCATAAGTCAGGTCATGTCATTGTACTATAATATAGTTCAGCATCAGCATAGAATTGAAACCATACAAAAGGCAATAGAAATTTCTCAGGAAAGGCTCACGCTGGCCAGACTTAAAAAGGACATTGGCACCGGTTCAGGCATACCTGTTCTACAGGCTGAAGTAGATATTAATTCGGACAGCTCTGCATTGATCATGCAACATCTGATCTTTCAAAATACCAAAATTCAACTAAATGAAATACTGGGTCGATCTCCGGAAACTGAATTTGATATTATACCCATGAACGAAAGTCAGGAAAATATAGATTACCAGGGACTTGTAGAAAAAGCAACTCAAAGAAACCTGCTTCTTCAAATGGCAGATAAAAGTATTCGTCTGTCAGAATTAAACCTGAAACAATGGCAAAGTAATAAATACCCGACAGTGGATCTGAATCTTGGTTATAACTTTACGCGGTTTCAGGCCGAAATAGGCATATTAAAATTCAATCAGAATAATGGATGGTCTTTTGGACTCACCGGCAGGTGGAATATTTTTGACGGAAGCAACAATAACCGGGAAATACAGGTAGCTAAACTTGGAATTGAAACAATCAAACTGACCAAAGAACAGACAGCGTTATCGCTAAAATCAAATTTATTTACGATATATAACAATTACCGGACTGCACAGGATATTAAAAAACTTGAAGAGCATAATATCAGGGTTGCACAGCAAAATCTTGATATTACTACGGAGAAAATGCGTATTGGCACCATTGACGCACTGGAACTCAGACAGGCGCAGCTCAATCTTGTAGATGCGGAATTCAGGAAGATCACCGCAGATTTTGAATCACGCATGTCTTATCTGGAATTGATGAAATTATCGGGACAACTGATGAATTAAATGAGTGCCACGTTCGGTTTCGGTTTAGTTTAATTTGAGTTCGATATAATTTTGTCATGATTTTTGCAAAAATTAGCAAAAATCCCGCCAAAATTAGGTGTTTCCATGATTTATAACCCCGGGTTTCAGCCCGGGGCTATAAATATTACACCCCATCGGGGTTTAATAAAGAAACCCAAGCCTTAACTTTATCATACTGTATTATAAATCTGTGATTTGTTAACCGACTCAAGTTAATTCAGTTCAGTAAAGTTTACATCAATTTTAATGCATTATATTTCTTCTTCAAAACTTTAATTTTGCTTAATTTTGCAAAAGATAACTTCTGATGATATCTCTGATTTGCCATTTAACTTAATATCAAATATACATGCTTAAAAATATATTAAAGACCCTTCAGGAAACCGGTGACCTGGTCATGGAAAAAGCATCAGATCTGAATGAAAAAGCAAAAGAGACAATCAACGATGCCAAAGAACATACTAAAGAAAAAGCATTAGCCATTCTGGATGAATGGGTGGAAATATTACCAAAACTTAAAACTATGGGGTTTGAACTGACTTCATTTGGTATATCCATGTCTATAAATCCGTGTATGCTGGCTGAGATGAAAGGGGAAACCAGTGATTTTAGTGATGAAAAGCTGGAAGTCCTTCTCGCACAATATAAAGCAGATAAGTCTATCAAACTGTTTTTGAATGTGGTAAAAACAACCCTCATGTTACACAGAAAGACCAATGCACCCATGAAAGATGTGCTTATTGTCAGATTAGAAGTAAAATTTTCTCCTGAGATTAAAGTATTTGTTGGCAGACCGGAATTGACGTGATGCATATCATTACAGATCTTATTATTTATCCGATAAAAAGTCTTGCCGGTATTCCGGTGCAGCATGCCAATGCCCTTAGATCGGGATTTCAACATGACAGAAGATGGATGTTGCTCGATGAGGACAATGTATTTCTGACGCAAAGGGAAATTCCCGAACTGGCGCTTTTCGCTCCTGAGATAAAGGACGATAAAATGAGTATCAGATACCAAAACGAACATTTCTTTTTTGATATTTCTGAAACTTCCAATGTGGCGATTCCGACAAAAGTTTTTACTGATGATGCGGATACCATGGAAGTCAGCCGGAATTCCAATCAATGGTTTTCTGACATGTTGAAAAAAAAAGTAAGATTAGTTCATTTAAAAGATGACCAATCAAGACAACATTACAATAAAAATAAAAATGAACATATTTTTGTAAGCCTGGCAGACGGATATCCGTATCTCCTTGCGGGACATGAAAGTCTCGACCATTTAAACCGAAAGCTTCAGCAGCCTTTAGCCATGAACCGGTTCCGGCCCAACATGGTGGTTACCTCTTCTGTTCCGCACGAAGAAGATGAATGGGGAGAGCTGACCATAGGGTCAGCAAAATTTCTGAATATGAAACCATGCGGCAGATGCAAAATTATCACTATAAATCAGACAACTACCGTCATAGATAATGAACCATTAACTATACTGAACACCTACAGAAAAGCTGGTCATAATGTCATGTTTGGAACAAATATGACCTGTGTCCGGGAAGGAATGGTGCATGTCGGCGATACAATTTACAGAGCTGACTGTTAAAGCGACTTCAGCGCAGTCGCCCTGTGCCCCGATCGCTAGCCAATTTCACCGTAATCATGGTAAAAAACAGCCTTGCTGACCGGTTCTTCCGGGGTATGGTGGCCGGATTTGAATAAAGAAACCCTACATATACTTTGGTCTGCAGGTGAAAGATCGATGCAATCCGTCCCTGCCTTATTTTCAATGACATCCAGAACAGACATAAACATCATCCCGGCCGGAGCATATACATCGCTTTCACGCCATACCTGTACGATGAGGAATGTCCAGGGTGTCATTTCTTCAGTAGATGTCGGTAAGGTGTGTTCGCTATGCTGTGCAGCTTCATTACGCGTGCAGGTGATCGATAATGCAGGCTCATAATTGGCTCTACCACCTTCAAAATCAATGTGCAGGTAGCCCAGTCTTACGGTCTTTTTATCGCCGTCATTGGCTTTTCCCCACAACAGATGTCGGTTCAGTTTGTAAACCATCGGGTCAGATGTGGTCTCCATTAAACTGCCTTTGAAATGTCTGCACGACTTTTTACTATATATATTCAGTCTCCTGAAAGCCATTTGTGATTCAGGGTTTTTGAGGCCATTGTTCAGTTGTTTATACCCTTTTGGTTGTGTGTCATCTGCACGTAACGTATTGATCATCAGACTCATCACGTCCATAGGATACTGATAATTGGTGTACCCATGGGTCATGTGTTTCATCGCTTGCCGGAACATCTGGCCTGCTTTTGTCGCAACTGAAAATTCAGACTGATTCTTTCTGGTTTCGGCGTATTGCGGGGCTGTCCGCATTTTTTCGCGGTCTAACACACCAATGGTTCGCGTTACTTTTTCCCCGTTCAATATATAACTGACCGTGTTACCCAACTTACCTTTAAATTTAAAAACACCTGTTTGCTTTGCCATAACAATTTGATTTTCCCTAAGAACTGTCAATTAACAAAAATTATTTTATCAACACACGACTTTAACATTTGAATTAACTTTACTGCGGTCGGATGGCTTTAAGACATCCCACCGCTATAATACGATCATGTTAGAAAGATGGAAGTTTCAAGGGATCTAAGTGGTAAGATCATGGGAGGAACATGGGAATATCATGGGAGCGCCATGGGAGGATCATGGGAGGATTGTCGGGGCAACGTCGGGACAACGTCGGGGCAACCCTGATATTTTGGTGGTATAAAGTGGGTAGTTTTATTAGTGCTCCATATCTTTGATATCTAACTTAGAATAAACAAAATTACTTGGTTTTAGGTTCCCTTTTTATGTTGGATCTGTTTGATTTGAAGGATTTGTGTGACCTACGCGCCTACTGTGTAGTGGTCAGGCGGGTTTGTAAGATTTGTTGGATTTGTTTGATTTGTTGATTTATTCTCCGTGATTTATCAGCGCTTTTGGAAGCATAAGCATAAATGGAATGGCTTTTTGGTAATCCAGACTGTTATAAAACATGCCTATTCTTGCCAGGTTATGGTAATATTCATTTACATGCCGGTAATAATATTTCTCTGATTGGATATACCATGCGCTTTCCCCTAATTTTTCTGCTAAAAACCATTTCTCCAGCAGTCTTCCTATTCGGCCGTTACCGTCGCCAAAAGGATGAATATCTACAAAAACCAGATGAATAAAAGAAGCATGGTAGAATATCTCCTCATCAGATAAGTCTGCTTTTAATAATCTGGCAATATCTTTCCATAAAGTAGTGTATTGATCCTTTAGCACGGTTAACAATGCGGCCTCATATTGTATCCTGCCGGTTTTGTGTTCCATTACCAGCATCTCTGTTTTTCTCAAAACGCCTCTTTGATTTTCGGGCAATAAATGGGCGGCTATCAATTTGTGAGCAAGATGAAAATTATCTTTATTCAGTCTGTTTTCTTTTGCGTATAGATATGCATTGTATAAATCATTGGGTTTTTCTATAAGCTCCGGCAAATATGCTATGTTAAGCATTTTGTGTTTTACATAGCTGTCTACTTCCATTTGTTCGCCTTCTATTTTCGAAGATGACATGACCGATACCGATGTATAAAAAGTAAAACTATGCGGCTGAAGTTCCATTTGTTTCAAAGCATCCAATGATGTAGCAATATCCACATCAAGCATAGACTTCCAGGTATCAAACCACTTATTTGTTATTAACTCTTTCATACCATGACGATTTGTGTGGAAAGAATAACAGATCTTTCAGTAGGCTTTATACTTTCACCGCTCAAGGAAGTTTGTATTGTTCTTATGGCGGTTTCAAACATTATCATATATTTTTATCCTGTACTTATATCTATCAAAGATACTAAATCCGACGACCTTCACTATTCATGGCAAAGGCATGGAAATACCTGTTAGCAAACGCAGCAAATCTCTGACAAAAAAACGCCAAAATCATAGCTAAATTCCTTTAGGTAAAGCTACTTACTAAAAAAACACGTAAAAACACGTAAAACTACGTATAAACAGTTCGAAATTATGGTTTATTTTTATGGTTAGAATAATTTTGGTTAAAATAATAATTGATAGAAAAATATTTTTTGATTTATTGACGTTAATTTATCTTTGATTTGTCATATCGTTAGATGTAACGAAATTTAGGAAACGAAAATGTGTGGATAACCAAATAATTAATATAGAAGGAATAAAGAATTATATAACTTAACATCGGTTGAAAATAGAAAAGTTCCTCGATATGCAGGTGAGATGATCTGACAATAAACTCAGCATAAAGCGGAGAAAATCAAAGACAGACGCTTTGAGTTATAAGGTCAAATGCGTAAACGGACTTAATTAATTTTAGAAAGGTGTGAAAGCGGTAATATTGCCAGTAAACCTTTAAAAAAATAAAAAGATGAAAAAGTTAAGAAGTGATTAATGCAAGAAGGAGTTGCTAACTTACTCCTTAAAAACTAATGATGTTAGAAAATTGGATTTTAAGCACCCGTTGTTGGAAAAGTGTTTATTAATTTTATTTTTTAACGTTCAAAAATCATTTAAAATGGACAAGTTTAGAAAATCACCACTTTCAAGGTTTTTTATTTTCCTATTGACAACGACTATTTTCCTAGTTAGTTGCGATCCTGATGGTCATTACCTAACGGACTACAAAGTAGACCAAAAAATTGATGAAATTGCTTCAAATTTAGGCTCGGAGATGAATTGTTCTCAAATAGAACATTATATCAGAAAAGGTATTGCTTTTGTTAGAGCAAATCATCGAGGGGGGATTTTTACTAGTGAAGCAGCATTACTACAGCATTTGCTTGATGAAGCAAAAATAAAAGGAGAAGCCGGAGCAAATGATATATCCGAGGAGCAAATTTTGCAAATTGGAAATAAAATGAACTCCTTAAGCTTTGTTTCTCCAACAGAATCAATTGACCTGTATTTGACTTCATTAATAGATAAAGGCGAACTGTCAACTCAAGAACAAAACTTTCTTCTCGAACTCGAATCTGAATTAAAGACAGGTCCAAAAAGTGATGCCGGAAATGTCATTGATCAAATGAAACTAGAACTGGCATCAATAACAGATATTACTTCCCAAAGGAAACAATATCTTAATCAATCTTTAAATTTAGCGAAACAATTACTTTGTGCAGATTCAGGAGATACAAGGATTACTAATATCAGAAATGGTAATAGTGAAGATCGATGCGAGATTACAGTTTGTATCGAAGAAAAGCGTTGGGAACTTCAGATATCATATGTTGTAGTAACTATCCTTGTAGTGCTTTCATGGTTTACATTTGGATTAGCCGCTCTTGCCGCAACACTGATAGCAGTTGCATCATGGGTTTTAGTAACTGCATTGTTTTGTTGGGTGTTGCCATGTACACCTGAACCATGTGAGGACGGACTAATTCCAACTTGTGGAAGTGGATTTAATTTAATTAACGGATTCTGTTGCTCTGCTATTTTAAACCATATAGATGGAACTGGATTATTCGCACTTAAAGAACTCGGAAGAGATTGCCCTGTAGGCACTATTGATTTAGGCAATGGAAAGTGTTTCTTTGGAACTTTTACTTCTTTGGGAATCGAACAAAATGTAGGAATTAGATTATTTGATCAATGTAACGGCTTTTTGGGTCATCCACCAATGTGTAGATAATTTGATGATATAGTAGTGAATCATTAGGAGTATTTGATGGTAGTTTTTTCAAATACTCCTATTTTCAAAACATGCAAAATAATATTAATAAAGATGAAA
>JACMLK010000030.1 GCA_014379665.1 Saprospiraceae bacterium
TGGGATTTCAACAAAAACGATTACCACGAATGGGTAGAGAAAGAGGGATTAACAACAAAGTTTGCGCCTATGTATCACGGTGACGAACTCATTAGTGAATCCAATGATGACAGGAGAATTCCAATTGGTGTTGGTGTTCACGATAGTTCAGCAGCCTTGATTCCATATCTCGCGTGTTTTAAAGAGCCTTTTATTCTCGTTTCCACCGGAACCTGGTGTATCAGTCTTAATCCATTCAACAATTCAGCATTGAATTATGATGAACTGAAACAGGATTGCCTTTGTTACCTGAGCTTCCAGGGTAAGCCAGTCAAAGCTTCGCGACTATTTGCCGGGTATGAGCATGAACACCAGGTAAAGCTTCTTGCAGCTCATTTCGATAAGTCGAATGACCATTATTCTTCCGTTAAGCTGGATATGAAAATGCTTACTAAGCTCCATTCAGATGATGAAACTGCAGTAGATAACAATCACGATTTTATCCCGATGATGCAGGAATCTTTATTCGCTAAACGCGAACTCAGTTCCTTTGGAAGTTTTGAGGAAGCCTATCATCAATTGATCATCGACCTGATGAAACAACAGGTAAGGTCAACGCAGATGATCATGCAGGGCCCGGCAATTCGTAAAATTTTTGTTGATGGAGGTTTTAGTCGCAATCCCATATTTATGCACCTGATGGCGGCTGCTTTTCCTGATATCCAGGTTTTTGGTACTTCCATGGCGCAAGCCACAGCAGTTGGGGCAGCCGTAGCCATTCACCAGTACTGGAATAAATCGGCATTGCCAGATGACCTGATACAATTGACTTATCACCCAGCAGAGCAGGAAGTAAAGCATTTTTAGACTTTGGAAAAAGCTTCAACTATTTTGCCACTCTCATAGCCGATGATCACGCCATGCACCATCGAGTTGGGAAAGATGCCGGTTTCTACAACGCCCGGGATAGAATGGATAGTGGTATCTAAAGCTTCAGGATCATGAATTTTACCAAACAAGCAGTCCACTATATAATTCCCATTATCTGTGATCAGCATTTCTTTGTTAACCATCCTTATTTTTGATTTGCACCCAAGTTGCGCAAGTTTATTTAAAGTGAGGTTACTTGCGAAGGGTGTGATTTCAACAGGCAGTGGAAAATTTCCTAACGTTTCTACAAATTTGGAATCATCGATGATAACGATAAATTTCCTGCTATTGCTGGCAAGAATTTTTTCCCTCAAATGGGCTGCACCACCGCCTTTAATAAGATGGTGATTTTTGTCCACTTCATCTGCGCCATCTATGTACAAATCAATGGACTCAATTTCTGAAAGTGGTACCAATGGAATGCCAACACTTCTTGCCAATTCCTCTGATCCGCTTGAGCTTGCTACAGCAGTTATTTTCAATCCTTCTTCTTTTACCCTATCGCCAATTTTTTTTATAGCGAAGAAAGCGGTAGATCCTGTGCCCAGACCGACCAGCATTCCATTTTCAATATAACCTACTGCCTTCTCTGCCGCCACTTGCTTTGCGTTCATAGTGTTTTGTTAGTCCCGAAGTTAGTAAAACAGGATGAACGACTGATTGACGAGTATTGAAACAAGCAGAAAAGAATTTTTGATGTAAAGACGGATGTACATAATTAATAACACTGCATTAAATTGCAAACATGCCAGTCCTGAAAAAAAGTATAAA
>JACMLK010000258.1 GCA_014379665.1 Saprospiraceae bacterium
ATGATACGAAGGATAGTGAAGCCATTTATATTACCATTCCTATCGGCATTATTCTCACTTCTGATTTTCTGGTTACTATTTGTTCCAGAGAAAATCCTATTCTGGAAAAGTTTTTTGAGAATAAAGTTAAAAATTTTGATCCGGCTGACAGAAACCTCTTTATTCTGCAGATATTCGAACAGAATGTATTCCGTTTTCTGGAATGTCTTAAAAAACTGAATCTGAAAAGAAATCTGATAGAACAGGAGTTGTACCACTCCAGCAGAAATTCAGAATTGCAGCAACTCCTGAGAATTGAAAAAAGTTTAGTGTATTTTGTAAGTTCGTTGAGTGCAAATGAACTCCTGAAGATGAAAGTGAAAAGAACGGACCTGTTGCGCATAGGTAATGAAGAGAAATATGCTGATTTGTTTGATGATATCATCATTGACAACTCACAGGCCCTGGAGATGTCCAATGTGTACACCAACATTCTAAGCGGTACGATGGAAGCCTATGCCTCTATTGTATCCAATAACCTGAATGTCATCATTCACCGGCTGACTATAGTAACCATCATTCTTCTGGTGCCGTCTATGGTAGCAAGTTTTTACGGAATGAACCTGGATTATCTGCCGTTTAAGTCACTTAAATTAGCCTTTCCCTTGATCATTCTGCTGTCTTTGCTTTTAGGCTTCGGCGTGGTATACTATTTTTCGCGTCGGCGGTAATCTGAAATCTTTATTTTATATATATCTAACTCAAATTCAGCGAATTAATAAACATATTAAAAGTTGTCCACATATGATGATTTAATTTTAGGACATATTATACTGATTATTAATACGTTGCGGAGTTATCCACAAATTGTTGATAACTTTTATTTTTTTTGGCTATACATATGATAAAAAACTTACTTACTTTGCGATCTCATTTGATGACAGGCGTTCCACTCGAAGATCAGATGATATAATAACCAAACCGAATCGAAATGTTTGTTTTTGAGACGAAAACACATACTTAGAAAAAATATATATTAATTTTTCTAATATTTCTTTGTCGACTGATCAAACATATTTATTTTTGACACATATAAAAAAAGTTAAATGTGTCCGTGCAACAAGAGTGACAGATTTATAATACATTAACAAGATAACTGATGAGTATAACGAACGAACCAATTCTGGCAGAAAACCCCGGCCGATTTGTCTTATTTCCAATCGAGCATGATGATATTTGGAGTTTCTACAAAAAATGTGAAGCCAGTTTCTGGACAGCAGAAGAAATAGACCTTCATGAAGACGTCAATGACTGGGAACACAAGCTCAATGACGACGAAAAACACTTCATTAAGCATGTACTGGCTTTTTTTGCTGCAAGCGATGGGATCGTAAATGAGAACCTGGCTGAAAATATGGTTAGGGAAGTTCAGTATACCGAAGCCAAGTTCTTTTATGGATTCCAGATCATGATGGAAAACATTCACTCCGAAACATATTCACTACTGATTGATACTTATATAAAAGATGCCAAAGACAAGGATTATCTCTTGAACGCCATTGATAATATGGAGTGCGTAAAGAAAAAAGCAGACTGGGCGTTACGTTGGATTTCTAAAGGCAGTTTTGCAGAACGTCTCATTGCCTTTGCAGCGGTGGAGGGTATCTTTTTTTCAGGATCTTTTTGTTCCATCTTCTGGCTCAAAAAAAGAGGGCTAATGCCCGGACTCACCTTCTCCAACGAACTCATCAGCAGGGATGAAGGTATGCATTGTGATTTTGCCTGTTTATTATACAACAATCACATCGTGCATAAACTTCCAAAATCCACCATCAAAGCGATCATAGCAGATGCAGTGGAAATAGAAAAAGAATTTGTCACCGACGCTATTCCGGTGGCTTTGATAGGCATGAATGCTGCCCTAATGTGTCAGTATATCGAATATGTGGCTGACCGGTTATTGTCATCTCTAGGCAATGATAAAATTTATAATGTTGAAAACCCTTTCCCGTGGATGGACATGATCTCTCTGCAGGGGAAAACCAACTTCTTTGAAAAAAGGGTGGGGGATTACCAGAAAGCAGGAGTTATGGCTGAAAAAGATAACCAGGTTTTTACCCTGGAAGCCGACTTCTGAACAACTGATTTACTGTTTTTTAGGTAACTTACGCACCATCCTGAGAGCCTTTTTTCACTTTATCCAACATTTAAAATAATTAACTATGCAGGTTATTAAGAGAAGTAACAAAAGGGAAGCCGTCAGTTTTGACAAGGTGACTGCCCGGATCAACAAACTGTGTTATGGATTGAATTCAAAGTTTGTCGACCCGATTGAAATTTCGAAAAAAGTAATTCAGGGCCTGTACGATGGTGTGAAAACCACCGATCTGGACAACCTGGCCGCAGAAACGTCAGCATCCATGGCTGCCAGACATCCTGATTATGCTATTCTGGCCGCAAGGATTGCCGTTTCCAATCTGCATAAAAATACCGAAAAGTCATTTTCCATCACGATGGAAAAGTTGTACAACTATATAGACCCAAAAACAGAAACGAGAGCCGGTCTTATAAGTGATGAGACCATAGAGATAATAAGAGAAAATGCAGATCTGCTGGATTCAGCCATCATATATGACAGAGATTACAGCTTTGATTATTTTGGGTTCAAGACCCTGGAGAAATCGTACCTGCTTCGTATGGATGGTGATGTGGTAGAAAGACCACAACATCTGTTAATGCGTGCGGCAGTCGGTATACACGGTGAAGATATTGATTCCGCGGTGGAGACCTACACGCTAATGTCAGAAAAGTGGTTTATTCACGCAACACCCACACTTTTTAATGCCGGTACCCCCAAACCCCAGTTGTCTTCCTGCTTTCTTTTAACAATGACAGACGATAGTATTCCGGGCATATTTGAGACACTTTCACGCAGTGCCAAAATATCCCAATCCGCTGGTGGCATAGGTATTTCCGTGCATAACATCCGGGCTAAAGGATCATATATCAAAGGCACCGGAGGTACTTCAAATGGGATCATCCCCATGCTGAAAGTATTTAATGATACAGCCAGATACGTGGATCAGGGTGGTGGAAAAAGAAAAGGGGCATTCGCCATTTATCTGGAGCCGTGGCATGCGGACATATTTGATTTTCTTGACCTGAAGAAAAATCACGGTAAGGAAGAACTAAGGGCAAGAGATCTGTTTTATGCCATGTGGATACCTGATCTTTTTATGGAGCGGGTGAAAGAAAACGGGAAATGGTCGCTTTTCTGTCCCAATGAGGCTCCCGGACTTCACGACACCTATGGAGTTGCATTTGACGCGCTCTATCATAAATACGAAGACGAGGGCAGGGCAAGAAAGACAGTGAATGCGCAGGATTTGTGGTTTTCTATTCTGGAGTCACAGATAGAAACCGGTACTCCATATATCCTGTATAAAGATGCCTGCAATAATAAATCCAATCAGAAAAACCTGGGCACCATCAAATCAAGCAACCTCTGTACTGAGATCATTGAGTATACTTCACCTGATGAAGTAGCCGTGTGTAACCTGGCTTCCATTTCGTTATCAAAATTTGTAAACGAAGACAAAAAGACGTTTGATTTTGAAAAGCTTCATGATATCACTAAAGTCATCACGCGTAATCTGAACAGAATCATCGACATCAACTATTACCCGATTCCCGAGGCACGAAATTCCAATTTCAGACACCGGCCCATCGGTATAGGCGTACAGGGGCTGGCAGATACTTTCATCCTGATGCGCATGCCGTTTGACAGTGACGAAGCCAAAAAACTAAATAAAGATATCTTCGAGACCATCTATCACGGCGCCATGGAAGAATCGTGCGCCCAGGCTCAAAAACACGGTTCGTATGAGACGTTCAAAGGGTCTCCTGCAAGTCAGGGCATATTTCAATTTGATATGTGGGGTATAGATCCGGGAGATCAGCGTCATGACTGGACGGCACTGAAAGAAGAAGTCAAGACCAAGGGATTGAGAAACAGCCTGCTTCTGGCTCCTATGCCTACCGCTTCTACTTCTCAGATACTGGGTAATAACGAATGCTTCGAACCTTATACATCCAATATATACACAAGACGTACGTTATCAGGAGAATACATCGTGGTGAATAAACATTTACTTAAAGACCTGACCAAACTCGGATTGTGGACAGACGAACTCAAACAAAAGCTGATGGCTGCCAACGGATCAGTTGCAGGAATCCAGGAGATACCCGCGGATCTCAAAGCACTTTACAAAACTGTTTATGAAATCAGTCAAAAGATCATCATCGATCAGGCCGCAGACAGAGGAGCATTTATATGTCAGAGCCAGAGTCTGAATCTGTTTGTAGAAAACGCCAATTTTGCAAAACTCAGTTCCATGCACTTCTACAGCTGGCAAAAAGGACTTAAAACAGGCATGTACTATCTCAGAAGTAAATCTGCTGTAGACCCTATCAAATTTACGCTTGATGAGCAGCACCAGCGAGTGCAGGCTAATGTAATGGAAAATGTGGTAGAAGCGGAAGTCATAGACTTACCTGAAGGGACCGTATGTACTATGGAAGAAGGATGTCTTATGTGCGGCAGCTGATTACTTCTCTTCAAAACAATTTAACAAGAGTCCTGCAGGTAAAAGTGCGGGGCTTTTTTTTTATGGGGTTGGAGGGGTTGGCTGGTTAGCGAGTTGGCGAGTTAGCGGGTTGTCGGGGAGGCGAGATAACGTGATAACGTGATAACGTGATGGCGTTGGCGGGATTGCGAGAGTTAGGTCAGGAAGATAGTTGTCCTTTGATGAAGAATAATAAAAACCTTCCGGAATAAATCCGAAAGGCTTTTGTATAACTCATATGAGTATGTAGGTCATTTTTTTAATCCCATGAGCAATTTCCTGCCCTGTTCGGAATAGTATGCCGTACTTCCTCCTATCATCTCCAACTTGCCGGTACTGGCTTCAAAAGTATGTATCTTCCTTCCGTTGACAAT
>JACMLK010000259.1 GCA_014379665.1 Saprospiraceae bacterium
CTTTTATTTTTGTATTTGGCTGGTGCTCATGCAAAGACAAAGCACCATGTTGATTTAAACCGTAAAATTAGTTTATTGTTCTTATATAATCAACTTGCCACTATGATTTTTAAAAATCTTTAAAATTATGTTAACCGGAACAAAAAAATAATCTAATATCTGTTTTTAACGTTATATAGGTTCAAACAAGATAAAAAAATGATGACTTCTGTAATAAAAATACTTTTTTTAATGTGTCTTCCGCTGTTTATTTTTGGACAGGATGTAAAAAAATCATCTGTGTTCGGAGATTCTTTATACCAGGTAAATATAAAAAAGTCAAAATTATACGGAGTGTATATACCACGTGATATCGATGATGCGCTAAGCAAGCTGATGGAGTTAACTACTCCTGAGGCAAGAAAGCCAATGATCAGAGTGCATGAAGATACCATTGCGCGAAAATTACACTTTGGACTTGGCCGGTGGATGGAATATAACTGGAACTTTGACGAAGGCTCAAGATTTTCACATGTATTAAGGGAGAAGGGATTGACTTACACCGAGGATATGACCAGATTTATGTTAATCATATTTCATCGTCACGTTTCCAATAAACCACTGAATACAGATAAATTAATAACGAAATTGGTCGAAGAAAGAATGAAAAAAGAACTAATAGAAAGGGACAAGCATATGCTAATACATCAGGAAACCAGAAAAATTGAAAAAAAGAATTAAATTATAGTGACTTTTATGAACAATACTCCAAAATAATTGATTTTAATACGAGCTTCATGCAAGTTCTTTTTTCATGAGCTATATATAATTATTTATCCATCATTAAAATCAACATTAAATGAAATCAGTTTTCTTTTCTCTGGTATTTGTCTTACTATGTTTTAGTCAGTCCGGTCTTAATGCTCAAATCAAAACACCTGCTGCAAGTCAGGGAGCTAAACTTGAAACCACAGTAGGTCTAACTGCTGTAAATCTGGAATATTCCAGACCAAGCAAAAATGGTCGTAAAATTTTTGGCGATCTGGTGCCGTATGATGTAATGTGGAGAACAGGTGCTAATAAAAACACCATGGTAACCTTTAGCGATGATGTCATGATAGGAGGTGCAGAAGTTAAAAAAGGTTCCTATGCTATATTTACCAAGCCAGGTAAAATGTCATGGGATGTATATTTTTATACAGATACTGAAAATTGGGGTACTCCTGAAAAATGGGATGATACCAAAGTAGCTGCAAAAGTAATGGTGGCACCACAGTCAGTCAATTTAGTTGAAACATTTACTATTAATGTAGCAAATGTTACCAGTGAAAGTTTTGTTCTGGATCTTGCATGGGATAATGTTAGTGTTCCTGTGAAAATAGAGGTTCCAACTGATAAAAATGTTTCGACCAATATTGCCACTGTCATGGCTGGTCCTTCAGCCGGTGATTACTATAACGCCGCAAGATATTACCGTGAAGCTAAAAAAGATCTGACACAGTCACTTGCCTGGATGAACAAATCTATCGAAATGGGTAATGATAAATTTTGGGTTCTGAGACAGAAATCACTGATAGAAGCAGATATGGGTAACTATAAAGCTGCCATAGCTACAGCTAACCTATCACTAGCCAAATCAAAAGAAGCGGCAAATAATGATTATATCAAAATGAACATGGATTCAATAGCGGCATGGTCTAAAAAGTAAATCAAAGATGTAATTTTCTTTGGAAGTATTTACAAAAAGAAGATGAGAGTCAATTTGATTTTCATCTTCTTTTTTTATTTAAAGCTCATGTTTACCAGGGAAATTCATAGTAAAGCTTATTGACAAATTCAACAGCTATGGCAGGACGGCTTATAATGGCTATCATTATTCCGGCTATGGCACCATAAAAGTGCGCATCATGTCCAATGTGATCGTTTTGATTTTTGGCTGCCCAGGATTCATACCATAGATAAAGGACACCAAAGATGATAGCAGGTACAGGAATAATGGCATACAGACCAAGCATATTCCAGGGATACATTAATATATAAATGAATAATATGCCTGATACACCTCCTGACGCCCCGACGGCAGTATAATATCTGTTTTCCTGTTGTTTAAAATAGGTAGGTATATCCGCCAGTACGATCACCAAAAGATAAGTGCCCAGGAATAATATTTTACCACCTACATCACCAAATTGACCAATAAAGTGTTGTTCAACGGCCGTGCCAAAAGAATGGAAGACAAACATATTTATGATCAGATGCATGTAATCCCCGTGTACAAATCCTGAAGTAAGCCATCGGTAATATTCACCATTCTGATGTTCCTGATAAGGATAGTGCTTTAGACGGTCAAACAAATTAACATTGTTGAAACAAAGTATGGAAACAGCACAGGTCACTAATAATAATATAATGGTAATGCTCATATAGGTGATTATTCAGTTCAAAGGTATTCAATAATTGTGGTACTTCTCGTTTTTTATTATCGTAAAAGCGCGGTAAATCTGTTCTGAGAGAAATAGTCTTACCATTTGATGTGAAAATGTCATTTCAGACAGAGAAAGTAAGTGATTGGCCCTTTCCCTGATTAATTTATGGTGTCCAAAGGCACCTCCAATAAGAAAAATCACCGTCTTTGAAGAATGCATCTGAAGTTGCTCAATGAAAACGGAAAAACCTGTCGAATCATAATTCTTGCCGTTTTCATCCATTAAAATCAGATAATCATCAGCTTTGAGTTTGCTTAAAATCAATTCTGATTCTCTTTTCATTGTTTCTTCAGCATCTTTTCCCGGTTTGACGTCTTTAAATTCTTCATAGTCAATTTTGGTATAGTGTTTCAATCTTTTGAGATATTTTGAAATTCCCTCTTCAAGGTAGGATTCATTTGTTTTACCTATTGCCCAGATTGCAAACCTCATAACCCACATAAATAACTAATTCCGAATTATGTTTAAAAATTTTGTTGAATTTTTAATCTTAGCTATCTTCACCCTCCAAAACGGGACTTGAATGACCACTAATACAAGTGAGAATATAAACATATGGCTAACTCAAATCAACAATGACTTTAAAGCTGCTGTTTCTGTAGATTGTGTTATTTTTGGCTATGATGACGATGCACTCAAAGTATTAGTGTCCAGATGTGATATGCCGCCATATGAACACCAACTATCTTTGCTAGGTGATATAGTACATCCGGACGAAACTACAGATGAAGCTGCTATGCGGGTTTTAATAGCTAAAACAGGATTTACCGATGTATATCTGGAACAAGTTCAGGTATTCAGTGATATTCACCGACATCCGCTCAGCAGGGTGATCACTATCGCATATTATTCCTTAATAAAAATAGATGAAGACCATTTGCTTCATCTTGAGAAAAATGATCATCTCCAGTGGATCGAAGTAAATGAAATCAATTCATTAGCTTTTGACCATTTTAATATTATGCATAGTTGTCTGCGACGAATGCGGAAACAACTCCGTGAGCAACCCATTGGTTTCAACCTACTGCCGGAGAAATTCAGTTTATTGCAATTACAACGACTTTTCGAGGTAATCCTGAATATACAATTGGACAAACGAAATTTCAGGAGGAAGCTTGGTGCCTTAGGCATACTTAAAGATATCGGGGAGATAGAAGAGTCCGTATCACACCGTCCTGCCCGACTTTATACTTTTGATAAGAGTATTTACGAGAAAAAGAAAAAAACCGGTTATAGCTTTGATTTGTAATCCTGGTCATGGTTTCTGAAATGTATTCAGATAGCATTTAAAATATCTTTAGCATTCCTGGCTTCAATCTACACTCAATGTACTTCTTCATTAGAGAGAAAATTGATATTTCAAAAAGTTTTATTTAATATGTTTGCCATTATTAGTGAAATATGTATAATTACGTGATTTTGTAAATTCCATTTGGATTCTTTAATGTATAAATGAAATCACGATGCAAACCCGTAGAAAATTTATCACCGGAACTACTTCTATTTTAGCAGGTGCCGGTTTGATTAATGTATTACCAGTAAATATTTTTCATGGTCTTTCTAAGCGAATTTCCGCTAGCGATAAGATACATTTTGGACTCATTGGGTGTAAGGGAATGGGATGGTCAAATCTTAAAGCCCACTTAACCAGTAATCCTGAGGTTACCTGTATTGCACTTGCAGATGTAGACCAAAAGGTGCTGGACGAAAGAGCAGCCAATGTGGAAGAATTGACCGGTCATCGACCGGCACTTTTCAAAGATTACAGGAAATTACTCGAAATGAAAGACCTGGATGCAGTGATTATTGCTACTCCTGATCATTGGCATTGTCTTATGCTTTGTGATGCCCTTGCCGCAGGCAAACATGTGTATTGTGAAAAGCCATTGGCCAATTCTATTGAGGAGTGCAATGTCATGATGAATGCGGCTAAAAGATATGACAAAATAGTCCAGATAGGACAGTGGCAGCGTAGCGGGTATCATTATCAACAGGCCCATGAATTTCTGAAATCAGGAAAGCTGGGAAATATCCGTCTCGTGAAATGTTGGGCTTATCAGGGTTGGATGCAACCAGTGCCAATAAAACCTGACAGTGCAGTACCTGAGGGCGTAGATTATGATATGTGGCTGGGACCTGCTCCAAAACGACCTTTTAATCCCAATCGTTTTCATTTCAATTTCAGGTGGTATTGGGATTATGCGGGAGGCCTGATGACGGATTGGGGAGTTCATGAAATAGACATTGCTCTATTTTTTATGGGGGTATCTGCTCCAAAGTCCATCATGGCATCAGGTGGAAAATTTGCCTACCCGGATGATGCATCAGAAACACCGGATACATTACAAACTGTCTTTGAATATGACAATTTCAATATGTTGTGGGAGCATGCCGTAGGTATAGATAATGGCCCTTACGGAAAATCTGAAGGTATAGCTTTCATAGGCAATAATGGTACTATGGTGGTCAATAGAGAAGGATGGGATGTCATACCTGAAACCACAAGGAACAAGGATGGAATTAACAGGTATGATATAGAAGATATACCTGATCAGAGAAAAGACAACAATATCAATTATCTTGGCGAGCATACCAAAAATTTTGTTGCGGCCATAAAGGCAAATGACCATTCATTATTAAAATGTGGTATTGAAACCGGAGCGGTTGCAGCTATAAATGCACATATGGGCAATGTAGCTTATAAAACCGGAAGAAAGGTTTACTGGGATGCTGCAACCCGTTCATTCAAAAATGACGATCAGGCTAATGACCTGATGAAATCAACATACCACAATGGCTGGATGTTGCCAAAGTTTTAATTGATTTAATGATTTGCTGATTTATAGATATATAGATTTATTGATGTATTGATATGTTGGAGCTGCCTAGTGCTCTGTCAGGGTAAAGATTTAAATTATAATGGCCGTTATTTTTTTAAAGATTAAGACAACTAAGCGAGCTTTTACATCAGTAAAAGTAGATGCCCACAAGTGGCATCTAAGCGATGTTGCCGCTAGCGGTTGGGCTGCAAAAGGCGTAGCAGTAGCTACGGCGAGTATTTTTAACGCAGAGATTTGGAAAAAGAACCACATTTCGTTAAATTCTTTATCTTGACAGAGCACTAACGTGTAGTTATTTTTTTCTGGTGCGTTTATTTTGTTTATAGTCCATAAATATAAATTCTCCCAATCCATCAAGTGATGAATAAAAAGCCTTACCATTATTTGCCTGTGTAAACTGATCTACAAAATTTACTAAATAAGGATCTCTGGCAATCATAAAAGTAGTAACAGGGATGTTTATTTTGCGACAACTTGCAGCCAAAGCAAGGGTTCTGTTCAGAATCTTACGATCGAGCCCAAAACTATTTTTATAGTATTGTTTTCCTTTTTTAATACAGGTAGGTTTTCCATCGGTAATCATCATGATCTGCTTATTGGGATTCTTTCGCTTGCGTAGTATGTCCATAGCCAGTTCAAGTCCTGCTACCGTATTTGTATGATAGGGGCCCACCTTGAGATAAGGCAGATCTTTTATTTCAATACTCCAGGCATCATCTCCAAATACGATGATATCTAAAGTGTCTTTTGGATAACGTGTAATGATGAGTTCTGACAGCGCCATTGCTACCTTTTTGGCTGGGGTAATTCTATCTTCTCCATAAAGAATCATAGAGTGCGAAATGTCAATCATCAGCACCGTACTTGTCTGACTCTTGTAAAATGTTTCGTGAATTTGCAAATCTTTTTCTGTCAATCTGAAATCATCCAAACCATGGTTGATCTGGGCATTTTTTAATGTTTCTGACATAGCCACACTATCCAGAGGGTCACCAAATTCGTAAGCTCTGAGTTCGGAAGTGAATTCATCACCTTGTCCTGTCATTTTTGTAGTATGATTGCCGTGTTTTGACATTTTGAGTTGATCAAAAATATCATCCAAAGCCTGCCTTCTCAAGGCTATTTCCATTTTTGAAGTGGGGTGGAATGCCGGTTTTCCGGACATTGATTGTTGTGAAATAAATCCTTTGTCTATCAGATCCTGAATGAAGTCTGCAATGCCATAATCTTTATCTGTCAGTTTGTAATGTTTATCAAGTTCAGTGAGCCAGCTAAGTGCTTCTTTCACATCACCTGAAGTATGTACAAGAAGGTCTTTAAATATTTTCAACAATCTTTCAAATGGGTCACCATCACTGCCGGAAGGTATAAAATTACTGAATTGCCATCCTATCATTGTTTCATGCTTGTACTATCGCATAACATAATATAGCAGATAAGGTTGATGTCCGGTTTCGGTGGAAAGACCTTTTATGATGACTTAAAAAAAAAGGCGAACAGTAAAATATACTGTCCGCCCGGGAATTTTTATTATGGCAAATTGTTTTAAAACATGATAAACTTGGATCTGGCACCGCATTGAGCCCTACCAAAATACCCGACACCCCAATTTAATTCAAAAACGACGCCGGCAAAAGCAACATTTGATTTTTTATAACCATCTGTATACACAGATGGATCACGAAGCGGAGCATGTAAAGTTTTACCCTCTTCTGAGACAAAATCAGTAAACGCATATTCAAATCTCAAACCTAATATTCCACTGAATCTGCCGTCATTACCCAAAATATTGGCACCAAAACCAATGACCCCTGCTATATTGTTTTTATTATAATTGGGTGTTTGCTCAGTCACTGTACCTTCAATATTGTCTTCCACTTTACTAACAAAAGAAATTTTTGGACCAATCTCAAAATAACCCAGATTCCTGGCATTCCTGTATAAGGCATATACATCTAATGCCTGCCAGTTTATGGTAGGAATTGAAGTAGAACCTGTTTTTTCAAATTCCTGTTTTGCAGTGCTTCTCATGACATCAATGGCGATACCATTATAACCAAAATTGATACCCAATTTTCCACCGTAAGAATAACCAGTC
>JACMLK010000260.1 GCA_014379665.1 Saprospiraceae bacterium
ACCAGATTTCTGCAGCGTCTTCAAGATGCATTGGCACAATATACCTACAGGTACAAGATAAAGTCCCTCCGGTAATTACCCGTACTGTTCCAATTTATTCCCTAAAAACCGAATGAAATAATAATTGGTAACATTCACTGCTATAGTTAGGTTATTTCTATTTTTGCAAAATGAAACCAAATAGGATAGAGACCGATGTTTTGTTGGAGGCATTTAGCCTGATGAGTACTGCCAAATCGATCACTGAGATTCTGGAAGAGCAGTTCAGGGTGGTCTCCAAATACGTGCACGCTACATCCCGGGGTCATGAAGCCATTCAGATTGCACTCGGGATGCAACTTACTCCAAAAGATTTTGTAGCGCCATATTATCGTGATGATGCGATGTTGCTCGCAATTGGCATGCAGCCATTTGATCTTATGTTGCAGTTGCTCGCCAAAAAAGATGATCCGTTTTCAGGAGGCAGGGCTTATTACTGTCATCCCAGTCTTAAGGATCATGACAAACCCAAAATACCCCATCAGTCATCGGCGACAGGAATGCAGGCCATCCCTACTACCGGCGTAGCTATGGGTATTCAGTACCGGGAAAACACGGGACTTGAACAGGAGGCCGGTGCCATTGTAGTTTGTTCGTTTGGTGATGCTTCTATTACAGAAGGAGAAGTAGCCGAAGCTTTTCAGATGGCAGCACTGAAACAATTTCCCATCCTGTATCTGGTCCAGGACAATGGGTGGGATATATCTGCCACAGCTGCAGAGACCAGAGCCATGAATGCTTTTGAATATATAAAGGGGTTTCCGGGTATAGAAGCAGTGACGATAGACGGCAGTGATTTTGTGGAGTGTTATCAGAGTTTACAAAACATCATCGATATCATCAGAAAAGAAAGAAGGCCTTTTTTGGTACATGCCAGGGTGCCTTTACTCAATCACCATACCTCCGGAGTGCGCAAAGAATGGTACAGGGATGATCTGGAAGAACATAAAAAAGACGATCCTTTTGACAAATTGCAGGCTTATCTCAGAAAAAGCAATATACCGGAGGCTTCGTTAGAGCAGATCATTCAGGAGGCCAAAGAAAAGGTAGCTTCTGACCTGATTCGTGCACTTCAGTCTGAAGACCCCGAACCGAAAGATCTGTTTACTCACGATTTTGCGGCAACTCCTGTGACCCAGGAATCCGGTAACAGATGTCCTGAAGACGCTGACGAAAAAGTGATGGTAGATTGCGCATTGATAGCCATACAGGAACTGATGGAAGACCATAAAGAGTGTCTCCTTTATGGCCAGGATGTAGGCGGAAGGCTTGGAGGCGTATTCAGAGAAGCGGCTACGCTGGCACAAAAATTCGGAGACTATAGGGTCTTTAATACGGCCATTCAGGAGGCATTTATTGTAGGCAGTACGGTGGGCATGTCCGCAGTAGGATTAAAGCCCATCGTGGAAGTACAGTTTGCAGATTATATATGGCCGGGTCTCAATCAATTATTTACAGAAGTGAGCCGGAGTTGTTATCTCTCTGATGGCAAATGGCCGGTTAGTATGATCCTAAGAGTACCCATAGGTGCTTATGGCAGCGGTGGTCCGTTTCACAGCTCAAGTGTAGAAAGTGTGCTGACTAATATCCGTGGCATCAAAATAGCGTATCCTTCCAACGGTGCTGATCTGAAAGGGCTGATCAAAGCAGCCTATTATGACCTTAATCCGGTGGTTATTCTTGAACATAAAGGGCTATACTGGAGCAAAGTAAAGGGGACAGACACAGCCAGACGAAAACTACCATCCAGAGACTACATATTGCCGTTGGGTATTGGATTGATGGTGCAGGAAGCCAGTAGTGCAGATAATGAGAACAAAGTATTGATTGTCACCTACGGAATGGGAGTTCATTGGGCATTAAATGCAGATGTTGATCTGAAACCAAGGGTAGGGATTCTCGACCTCAGGACGTTATACCCATTGGATGAAGCACTGATTTACAGTAAATCAAAGGAATACCACAGAATTTTAGTGCTTACCGAAGAACCGGTTCATAATACCTTTGCGCAGAGCATTGCGGCCAGAATCCAGCAACATTGTTTTGAATCATTGGATGCACCGGTGGTCACAGTCGGTGCTGAAAATATGCCGGCAATACCCCTTAATGAAGTACTGGAGAAAACCATGTTGCCCAATGCAGAGAAGTTAAGTGAAAGTATCAGAAAAATACTTTTGTATTAAAGCAACCTTTTGGGCAGTCACTTCGTCTTTAGCAGATAGTTTATAATCTCTTTCGTTAACACCATTAATTTATAATATCATGAGACTTCTTTTTTCTGTTTTATTTTCTCTTTGCCTTATGTCTGTTGGATTTGGCCAGAGTAAAACACTTCCATCATTCACGTCCATTTCGACAAGTGGTAGTGTCAAGGTCGAACTTGTCAAAGGTGATCAGTCCAAAGCAGAATATACCATCGTCAAAGGTAGTGCTGATGATCTAATCATCGAAGTAACCGGAGGAGAGCTGGATGTGAAAATAAAATCTAAAAACTCATTCTGGAACAGATCTGAAACCAAAGCAAACGTTACCGTGTATTATCAGACGTTGAATGAAATCGATTGTTCAGCCGGATCAAGTATCTCATCAAATTCAGAAATAAAAGCAAGTGTCATGGATATTGATGCCTCAAGTGGTGCTAAATGTCAGGTTAAAGTACAAAGCGATGGCATAAAAGTCAGTACGTCTTCAGGATCAAAAGTCACCGTATCCGGCACTACCGGTTCTGCTACTTATGATGCATCATCCGGTGCCAGAATTGATGCCGTAAATTTAGTGGCTTCAGATGCCGATGCGGATGTATCATCCGGTGGGAGTATCTCTTTGTTTGCATCCAAAAAATTGAAAGCAGAAGCCAGTTCAGGAGGTAACATCAAATACAGAGGCAATCCGGCAAGCACCAATATTGATTCGGGCATGTCGGGAAGTATTAGTTCTTTTTAAGCTAAGAAAGTAACTTAAATCTATACTGTTTTAAACTTTTCTAATTAGGGTAGTGATTTGCCTCCTAGGTAATTCGTACATTTCACTATTAACTACGAAAGCGTCATATCCGTATCGGGTATGGGCAAGTCAGGTATATTGGTCCTAATTGCCAGTAGTTATATTCCCCAACTCCATGATGTAATTTTGGCAGAATTTTTAATTCCGAGATTCACATTGTGTGATAAACTCCCTGTTAATTCAAAATGATTGTCAACGGATCGTCCTATGGTGATCCTGTTTTGGTTATATGTATTTTTAATGATTCATACATCATCCATACTTTATCCATACTTTATCCATACTTTATCCATACTTTATCCATACTTTATCCATACTTTATCCATGCTTTATCTATGCTTTATCTATACTTTTTTTATGCAAGATCAATGCATGATAATTAGATAAAGTATACGTTATATTTGCATGAAATATAGGAATAAAATATATCAATTATAGATATAATTTTTAATATCTATACTTAATATAAAAAGGATAAGTTTAGTTATATAATAGAAGTTGTTCACCACTTCCGGTCGGATGACTTCAAGGCATCCCACCGGTATACGAGGTACTCTTCCATGGAATCATAGTGGTGGGACGGCGAAGAGCCGTCCGACCACAGGCTCGAAAGGAGGAAGCGGTAGTTGTTGAATTAGCAGGAGTTACTCTCCCGGTCGGATGACTCCATGGCATCCGATAGGTAAGGGCTTCACGCAAATCATAGCGGTGGGACGGCGACGAGCCGTCCGACCGCATATTAAAGGAAAATTGACGGAGTTTACTTTTTAAATTTGGTGTAGGGCAATTTTTTACTTGCTATCCGCATCACTTCATCCACCAACTGATCAGAGCTGCTAAAGAGACCACCCGAAACGGAATGGCTGAAATTCCATATCATTTTATTGGTGTTTCTATCGTGTAACTCCATAGTTACGATTACCTCATTGGTAGTGCCAAAACCAAATAACACTGTAGTGGCAATGGCGGCTCCAGTAGACATTGGCTTAGACAATTTAAAATTGGAAGTCAATATGGCATCCACATCGAGTAATGAGGTCATTTCATTTGGGGTCATCATTTTGCCGGCAACATCACTGTTATGTAGTTTCGCCTGAGTGGTGGTAGCATCAAGAATATCTACATTAATTTTATTCTGGCTTTTTCTTTTGAGAAGCCAACTCACGATTTCATACTGAAATGATTCTGATTCTTTGACAGACATCTTGGATAATTCATCGCTACTTACATTTTTCTGTGCCGGAATGGTCACTTTTGGAGGGGCAACTGCAATTATTTTATGGTTTGCTGAAGCTGCCTCGGCTTCGGGACTGTAATATACCTTAGCGCATGAAACACAAATGACGATTGCAGTAAAGCAAAATAAGTTATAAAATGATTTCATTTTTTGTGGTTTATATTTTAAAAGAGGGTCAAATGTAGCTTAAGTTTGTTTGGAAAAATATTTTTGCCTTGTTTAATTACAAATAAGATTATGTTCTTTGCTAAGTTGCTGATTTGTTAGATTTGTTGGATTTGTTAAATTCTTTTTCTGCAGACTTTGGATAGAATTTATTTATACCAGACATCAACGATATTATTTCCGGTTTGATTTTTTGTAGATTTTTTATCTCTTAGCACGGAGAGTTGTCGTGGGGATAAATATACGGAAGGATCTTCGCCTATGGAAATTGCGCGGTTAACGATTGTTTTTTGAAGGAGTGTCATGGGAATCACTTTATACTTCGATGTAGTCAGATAATATTTGTCTTCCGGATCTTTCCTGTAGGTGCCGACGGGCAGAATGTGATTTTTGGTGTCTTTTTTTTGGATAGGGGCATAAATGGCATCCGCACAGCCGGCTTTTTTAGCCTTTGTTATGATATCATCCATATTGGTTCTATCAGTATCATACACTATTTTCACTACTTCTTTTCCAAACATATACCCTGCTTCTGTACCAATAACCCCATTGATTACACCGATTTCCTTTTCCCCCTTCCAGAAACAATACATACCCAAATAGAATTCTTCTGCTTTTTTATTGTCAAGCACATTTGTTTCCAAAAGTAAAATCTCTATATATTTTGGTATTTCCTGACCTGAAGCCATCAATGCTTCTTTAATGGAAAATATAGTTTTGCTTTTAAATCTGAAATCAGGTTGTCTTTCGACTATGTCCATCCCGTTTTTGTCCACTATTCTGATGACAGGATTATTCCAGGCTGGTTCTTTGTATTTTTCAATTATTTTTTTGTCGTGTCCTCCCTGGTTATTATAGATACAAAGTGGTATGAAACAACTTTCAATGACTTCGACAATAAGTGGATGAGACATGATGTCATTGCCAAATGTGGTGCAGTTGCCGCAGCCGGGTACCTCCTGAAACAGGATTAAAATGGGTTGATTCCTTTCTGCGGATGCCTTAAGTGCGTCATCATAATTTCTCAGCCAACTGACTTTACCTAGTTCTACAGGATTTTGTTTATTGTAAGAAAATAACTGACCTTGAATACTCATTGTGACAGAGAAATTTAAGATAATTCCGAGAATGATTATACGACAAGACATAATTCTGTTTTTATTTTCAAAATTAATAAAATATAGAGACTGAACTGATTATTTCTAGTTTAAATGAGCTGTGTTTAAAAAAGTGCATAAATATATTTGGGGTTAATGCTTTTTTTGGCGATTTTTACCCATCCCCGACCCTTCCCTTGAAAAGGAAGGGTGACTCATGAGCTGGGCATTTGGACGTAATTTTTCAGGAATAGCTTTTATTTGACGCGTAGGGTCTAGCAACTTCCCCCTAAGATGTGTGCAACGGTAGCTCAGGAATGAAGGTGACTCGCGTGCCTGGCTTTTGTCCGTATTTCTTTAATAAAAACTGTACTTTGATACTTAGGCATTAAACACTTTAAATGATGCGGAGATATAAAATTTAAAACTTAAATTATCTTTATCCTTTCAAATCCAGATATGCACAGTCCTCAGACAGACTTATTATTGCAGTTGGTCAATTCTATGACCAAGGCTGAGAAAAAGAGTTTCAGGCTTTTTGTCAACAGGGATAATAATGCAAATGTTAAACTTTTTATGCAGCTCTTTGACTATATAGACACTGTGAAAATTTATAAAGAGGACGAACTGCTAAGAAAATGTCCACTGATCAAAAAATCGCAGTTGTCCAATCTCAAAGCCAATCTCAGCCGACAGATCCTCGTGAATCTCCGGTATCTTCATAAAGGTGAATTTGCAGATGTTACAATCAGAGAAATGATAGATTTTGCAAGGATTGTACAATCAAAAGGGCTGACCAAAGCGAGTCTTGATTTGTTGGACAAAGCAAAAAAGCTGGCTGAAGTGCATCATCAAACCATGCTGATGTATCAGATTATTGATGAAGAAAGAAAAATTGAGACCCAATATATTACAGGAAATTCGACACAAAAAGCGATATTCATCAGCGAACAAAGTGCCACCAACCTTCGTAATCTTGTCTTACTGGATCAATTGTCTAATCTTTCACTGATGCTGTACGGCATGTACCTAAAGTATGGATATGTGAAAGATAAGAAGGATTTTGAACAGGTGAAGGCATTTTTCCATAGCCATTTGCCTGATGTAAAACCCGACAAACTTGGATTTTATGAGCGGATATATTATTATCAGTCCTTAGTATGGTTCCATCATATGACACAGGATTTTGTAAATTATTACAAATATTCTCAAAAATGGGTGGATACATTCCATGAGCATCCAATGATGGTCAGAACAGAGTTGGTTTTATATTTTAAGGGGTTGCACAATGCGTTGAACGCTTTGTATATGGCCAACAAAGCAGAAAAGTTTATTTCCAACTATAATACCTATCTGTATATCGGAGATAAACATATGCCCGATATGTCTGACAGCCAGTTGTCCTCCTATTATCTATTTAAGTACGTTCATTTGTTGAACATGATTTTTCTGACTGGGAATTATGTTGTGGGGGTCAGAGAGCTGGAAGAATTGATATATGTCTTAAAATCAAATAAATATCAGTGGGACATCAACAGAATAATGGTATTTTATTACAAAATAGCGTGTGTATATTTTGGTGCTGATGATTATAAAAATGCGATAGAATATTTAAATAAAATCAATAACAGTCCTATCGGAGGACTGAGGGAAGACATACAATGTTTTGGCAGAATTCTTACGTTAATAAGTCATTTTGAACTGGGAAATGATTTTCTGGTGAGTTATCAGCTCAAATCTGTATACAGGTTCCTGATCAAGATGCAGGATTTGCAGGCGGTTCAAAAAGAAATTCTGACTTTTATCCGCAAGACGCCACAGATGACGAGGAATGATTTAAAAACAGAGTTTAAAAAACTCAGGGCTAAATTGGTACGATATCAGAACGATCCTTATGAAAAAAGGCCTTTTCTATACCTTGACATTATATCCTGGCTGGATAGTAAAATAGAAGTAAAACGCATTGAAACAGTCATTAAAGAAAAGATGGAAAACCAAAAAGGGGTAGAAAAATTGGGGAAATGAAAATTTTGGTTTTAAGTGGAAGTAGTTACTTCATTCAATGTGGGTCCAAACCTACCAAACATCAATAAAAAACAATATCCCTTGATAATCAATATGTTATCAAGGGATATTGTTGACCCACTAGGACTCGAACCTAGAATGACGGTACCAAAAACCGGTGTGTTACCATTACACCATGGGTCAAAGATTCATTTGCGGGTGCAAAGTTATAACTATTTGATTTAAAAGTAAGCTATAATATCATATTTTTTTTCATTATGGTTACCTTTGCAACTCTTTTAAAAGGAAATACATTTGGATGCAGGATTGGAAAAATTTTTTTTCTGTTAAAGGCAGATCGGTAAGGTTTGCCATACTCGCTTTTACCAGTTTTTCGGTGGTATATTTATTCTCCTGTTTTATGGTTTGGAATGAAGGAAGGCAAGGGATACATTTTGATGATCCGGTATTGCGATTATTTTTACCCGTCAATATCAGTTTGTTGACCAGTTTATGCACCTTAATTCCAATCATAACAGGATTGTTTTTTATTTTCCGAAAGCCAACTACAACGGTATATTTTTTCTTTGCCGCTATAAATATCTGTGTGTTCAGAACACTATCGTTATATTTTGTGGTACTTGAACCACC
>JACMLK010000261.1 GCA_014379665.1 Saprospiraceae bacterium
TAATAAGTATTGAGTTTTAAGTTAAATAAATACGGCTGGAGCGGGTGAGATCCGACAAAGCCCCGTGAGTTTTGGATATGTTTATGGGATTATAATTTGTAAATGGTCGCTGGGGGGCGACCATTTTTTTTGTCCATAACTGAGATTTTGACTTATAATCTCACTAATTTCTGTGAAAAAATTATGGATGTACCTAAGTATTATCAGTGGGTTATAGTTTTGCTGATATAAGCTAGGGGAAGATAACGTAGTTTACATTATAATAATAAGATATCCCATTTACTGGTTATCGACATGTATTATGCCATTCCGGCTGATGGAAAATTCATTGGTGGCATCATCCCGGCTTCCGGATCTTCAATATTGCCAAACTGTGTTTCATATCTTTTAATATTATCCTGCAATGCTTTCATCAGTCTCTTGGCATGCTGCGGAGTAAGAATTATTCTTGATTTTACTTTGGCTTTGGGTACATTGGGCACCAATCGTATAAAATCCACTATAAATTCTGAATGCGAATGTGAGATAATGGCCAGATTGGAATATACACCTTCTGCTACGTCTTCTGATAATTCTATATTGATCTGATTTTGATTATTGTCTGCCATGGTCATTTTTAATATAAACACAAATTTACGGATAAATATTTACACCTTAGGATTACTGTATAAATAAATTGTATTTTAATGATCGTGCAAGATAATTGATATCTATCGATTTGAATAAGTGTGACCGCGTTTGTGATCTGCACTCCAAAAAACAGTCCGATTAGAATTTCTTTTTTTATATTTGTGCTTTGAATTTTTAAAAAATCATCAAAATATGGCGTTTATTAAAATTAAGGTATCTAATCCTGTTGTGGAATTGGATGGTGACGAAATGACCAGGATAATATGGAAATTTATCAAAGACAAATTAATACTACCATATCTGGACATTGATATCAAATATTACGATCTGGGTATCGAATACAGAGATCAGACAGATGATCAGGTAACCATAGATTCGGCTAATGCCATAAAAAAATACGGGGTAGGTATTAAATGTGCAACTATAACACCGGATGAAGCCAGAGTTGAAGAGTTCGGTCTGAAAAAAATGTGGAAATCGCCTAACGGTACCATACGAAATATCCTTGATGGAACTGTCTTCAGAGAACCTATTGTGATGAGTAATGTACCCAGATTAGTGACCAACTGGACTTCACCGATTATTATTGGACGACATGCTTTCGGAGATCAGTACAGGGCTACGGACACCGTCACAAAGGGCAGAGGTAAGCTGACAATGACATTTACGGCTGAAGATGGAACGGTAACCAATTGGGATGTATTTGATTTTACAGGCGATGGGGTAGCGATGTGTATGTACAATACAGATGAATCGATCAAAGGGTTTGCTCACTCATGCTTCAAAATGGCTTTGACTAAACAATGGCCATTATACCTATCAACCAAAAATACTATTCTGAAGAAATATGATGGCAGATTTAAGGATATCTTCCAGGAAATATTCGAAAATGAATACCAAACCAAGTTTGAAGCTGTCGGAATTGTGTATGAGCACAGACTTATAGATGATATGGTGGCCAGTGCGCTGAAGTGGAACGGAAGTTTTGTGTGGGCATGTAAAAATTATGACGGGGATGTGCAATCTGATACAGTAGCTCAGGGTTTCGGCTCACTGGGACTGATGACATCAGTGCTGATCACTCCGGATGGCATGACAATGGAGTCCGAAGCTGCACACGGTACAGTAACCAGACACTACAGAGATCACCAGGCAGGTAAACCAACTTCCACCAATCCTATTGCATCGATTTATGCCTGGACAAGAGGTCTGGCATTCCGCGGCAAACTGGATGATAATCAGGAACTGATCAGATTTAGTGAAGCTCTGGAAGAAGTGTGTGTGGAAACTGTCGAAGGTGGTCAGATGACCAAAGATCTTGCCGTCATCATTCACGGCAATAAGGTAGTCCACGGCGAGCACTATCTTTATACGGAAGAATTTCTGGAGGCGCTTAATAAAGGACTTAAAACGAAATTAAATATACCATAAAGAGAAGTATTAATCCTGAGAGTGTTTACATTGGTCTGCTGACATTCAAGAATATAAATACTTTTTCGCTGTGTATTATTCTTTTACATCAACATATCTTACCTTTACTTTAGACCCTTATAAATCATTTATTGGGTTTTTGAAGCAATCCATAAACATCCATGCCAACAAAAATACCTTTTAACTGGCCAAATTTCAAAATATCAAATGAGTGGTCATTGTTCCTGGACAGAGACGGAGTGATCAACGAAAGAATACCCGGCAATTACATCAGTCATTGGAATGAATTTAAATTTTTACCGGGAGTACTGGATTCTTTAGGTATTTTATCTTTGCATTTTAAAAGAATTTTCATTGTAACCAATCAGGCGGGTATAGAAAAAGGGGTGTTAACCCACGAAGGACTCAAAGAGATTCACAATCAGATGATGGAATATGTCATCTATCATGGGGGAAGGATAGATGAAATATATTACTGCCCTTTTAAGGGCGATCTGGATCCATTATGCAGAAAACCAAACCCGGGGATGGCACTGGAAGCCAAAAATGATTTTCCTGATATTGATTTTTCGAAAAGCCTGATGGTTGGAGACTCTGACAGTGACATCGTTTTTGGCAACAATTTGGGGATGAAAACCATTTTAGTAGGTAATAAAGCAGACAACGTGTTTTTTACCCCCAATTCGATCCCTGACAGTAGATTGGATTCTCTGAGTGACGTGGCGAAATATGTTGAAAAGATATGATAAACATAAAAATACAAATAATAATTATATGAGAACCAAACTCAGTTCCAGTGCTGTGTGGGAGGATATCATCGGGTACTCACGTGCTGTCAAAGTAGGAAATATCATTGAAATTGCAGGTACTGCAGCCGTTAAAAATGGTGAAGTGGTACACACTGGAGATCCTTATCAACAGACCGCATATATTCTACAGATTATAGAACACGCTTTAAAGCAA